>CAZAON010000437.1:0-4673 GCA_964486655.1 uncultured Flavobacteriales bacterium | reverse complement strand
CGATTAGCCGATTAGCCGATTAGCCGATTAGCCGATTAGCCGATTAGCCGATTAGCCGATTAGCCGATTAGCCGATTAGCCGATTAGCCGATTAGCCGATTAGCCGATTAGCCGATTAGCCTTAAAAGAGGGAATACAAGGTAGAGGTTTTTTAAATATCCGGTATATAATGGTTTTGGAAATTTATAAACGGGTTTATTTTTATTAAAAAATTCTATGGAACCAAAAAATAAATTTGAAAATCTCATCGTTAAAAAAGTCTTTGACTTTTCGTTGAAGGTTATTGAATATTGCGAGGAATTAGAGAACAGAAAGAAGTATGTATTGTCAAATCAACTGTTAAAATCAGGATGTTCAATAGGTGCTAACGTATGGGAAGCGCAGAACGCAGAAAGTAAAGCGGATTTCATTCATAAGTTTAAAATTTCCGCGAAAGAAATTGATGAATCAAAATATTGGATTATGTTGTGTAAGCATTCAAAAAATTATCCTGACCCATCTGTCCTTATTGAGGAATTGACTTCAATATCTAAAATTATTAATCGAATAATTGCCACTTCGAAAAAAAAATTAGCCAGTTAGCCGATTAGCCAATTTGCTAATTAGCCGATTAGCCAATTAGCCAATTAGCGGATTTTATCAATTAATACAATGCACATTTTAAATTGGTCATGACTCATTCGGCTAATCGGCTAATTGGCTAATTAGCTAATTGGCTAATTAAAATATTGGCTAATTACTATCTTGCAGCCCCAATGAACTTTCAACTCATCACCGAACTCCCAACATGGTGGATAATCGTCTGTTTCTTAGCAGGCTTGGCATATGCATTTGTTCTTTACAGGAAAGATCATTTGTTTGATGGTGTGCATCGGTGGTTACGGACATTTTTATTTTCCCTGCGAACACTCGTTGTTTTTATTCTCGCCGTTTTATTGCTGACACCTTTGATCAAGTCGTTTACCCGTGAAAAGGAAAAACCGGTGGTCATTTTTGCACAGGACAATTCGGCGAGCATCGTGTTGAATAAGGACTCTGCCTATTATCGCAGCCGGGATGCCGGAGGTTATAAAAAGGCAGTCGGTGACCTTCTCGATGATCTCAGGGATAAATTCGACGTACGAACCATTAGCTGGGGTGATCGCATCAGCGATAATGCCGATTTCAGTTTTTCGGAAAAGCAAACCGACTTTTCAGCATTGCAAAAGCAGCTTGGCGTAAGATATGGAAACAGGAATATTGGCGCTGTTGTGATTGCGAGCGATGGATTATACAACAGAGGAAGCAGTCCCTTGTACAGCGATGAATTAAAAGTTCCTGTGTATACAGTTGCTTTAGGCGATACGACCATTCAAAAGGATGTATTGATCAGCAGGATCAATTACAATAAGACAGTCTATTTCGGAAATTCATTCCCTGTAGAAGTCACTGTTGCTGCACGGCAATGCAACGGTGAAAAGGTGAATCTCACCGTTCAGCAGGATACGACTGTATTGTTCTCGCGATCGCTCACGATAAACGGTAACCGTTATTCGCAATTGATATCTGTGTTGCTTGATGCGAAGAAAACCGGTCTCGCACATTATAAAATAAAAGTCACTTCAGTTTCCGGTGAAATGACGCTGGTAAATAATGAAAGCGACATTTATGTTGATGTGATTGAGACTAAACAAAAAGTCCTTGTAGTCGCCAATGCGCCACATCCTGATCTGGGCGCATTGAAGACCGGTATCGAAAGCAGTCAGAATTATACTGTAAAGGTTGTACTTGCGGGACAAACCGAGCAGCTTCGTGACTATAATCTGGTCATTCTGCATAATCTTCCTTCCGTTTTGCACCCGGTGAATGATTTGCTTGATCAGATTAAAAAGTCATCAACTCCGGTCTTATATATTTTGGGAACACAAACATCGCTTTCTCAATTCAATAATATAGACGCAGGCCTGAAGATCGGCGGTGATGTAATGCAGAGTAATCTTGTTGAGGCAAGCATCAATCCTGACTTTTCCAGGTTTACGATCAGCGACGAGATGAGGAGGATGATGCCGTTATTTCCGCCTCTTACCGTGCCGTATGGGAACTATTCACTTACGACCGACAACTCGGTATTTCTAAATCAGCAGATTGGTTCGGTAACCACTACCGAACCATTGCAGCTCTTTAATGAGAGTGCGACAACAAGGACTGGAATAATTTGTGGCGAAGGAATCTGGAGATGGAAGATGAGCGATTATGCAACCAACGGGAACTTCAATGTTTTCCATGACTGGCTGATGAAGACCGTTCAGAACCTGAGTATAAAAGAAAAAAATACACATTTCCGTCTGATCAATAAAAACAGTTTTGCCGAAAATGAATCCATCACATTTGATGCAGAAGTGTATAACGACAATTATGAATTGATAAACACGCCGGATGTGAGCATAACCTTCGTTAACCAGGCAAACAAATCTTTTCCATATACTTTCTCGAAAACAGAAAAGGGTTATACCCTCAATGCGGGTTATCTGCCGGCAGGACAATACAAATACAAGTCGATGGTGAATGCGGGTGGAAAGATATATCAGCTCACTGGTGAATTGAGTGTTACAGCCTTACAGGCTGAGCAGATCGAAACAGTCGCAGATCATCAGCTGATGTATGCGCTTGCAAAGAAGAGTGGGGGTGAAATGTTTTATCCCGCTCAATTGAAGGAACTCGGTAAAACGCTCCTGGCACGGGACGATATTAAAACAATAACTTATTCTCATTACAAGCTGCGTGATCTTGTCGACTGGAAACTTATTTTCTTTTTATTACTCGGTTTGCTCACGGTAGAATGGTTTCTGCGTAAACGTGCGGGAGCATACTGATTATTATTGAAGAGTGAAAATTGAAGATTGAAGAATAATTGTAAATTATTAATTGAATAATAAATATCACTATTGAATAAGTATTAATTTTGAGATGCTAATTTCAGATAACAAATGAACCAAATTAACTAATTAACGAATCATCAAACTAACGAATTAAAAAGACTTCGTAGCTCAGTTGGTAGAGCAGCTGACTCTTAATCAGCGGGCCGAGAGTTCGAGTCTCTCCGAGGTCACTATTTGACTGTTCACTCTAAACTGTCACTCAAACTGGCATCCAGTATAATTATAGTCAACGCACGTTTACTATAAAATTCCATAGTCAATGATAATCAATTATGTTGGACTATGAAAAACCGTAGTCAATTTTAGAAAATAAAAGAGAATCATGAAAAGCTATTGTTAGTTGAGGTAAGAATGAGAAAGTCTCTTGAAATATTCCTGCTTAAATTTTACGGTCAGCCAATGCTTATTCAGTAGCACACCATTTATGAAAGTCATAGGTTGAGAAATACTTTCCAATTCTATCTTCTTTATAGCTACTAGAAATATTCTTATTTTTATTAGTGATTATTTGAGTTTTCTTGTTTCTTCCCGAAACTGGCGAAGAAGTATATATACAAGTTGGAAAACAAAACAAAAATGGTTTACCTGTTGCACGTGAAGTGAGAGCGATAGAAGATATCCAAAATGCAACAAGAATTAAACCGATATTTGTTCCTTACAATCAAATTACACCGATAGGTCCATTTTAATCCATATAAATGAACTCAAAGCAAATTAATTTCTTTTTATTACCTGAAGAAAAAAATAATATAATTAATTATTTCAGGAATTTAGATGTAATAATTATTCCTAATAAAATTGATAAAAATAATTATCTAAACAAGGAATATTTAATAGAATCAAATTTGTTTTTAAATGAGAATAAGTTTATGTTTCAATTTATTTTAACGAATTGCAATTTTATAACCAAAGTTGCATTAAACGAAAACGCGGAAACAAAATTACTTTCAGTAGATATGTTTAAAAGCTACTCCGTTGAGCTAACTTTGGATTTTTTCTATTTAAAAAATAAAGTGGAAATTAATTCATCCAGACTTTATTTTATTACAAAATATTGGGAGAATTTAAAATTAATTAATAAATCAGATGAGTTTGTTAGTTGGGCAAATAATTTAATTAAAAATTTTAAAAAGAACTTTCTTGATAGTGAATTTGATAAAAGTGGATTTTATATATCAACAGGTATAAAGTCATTAGAAGTTACCAATAGCTTTGAAATATATCATGGAAATAAATTAAAATTAAATAAATTGATTATATGAAATGAAAGTATAACCAAACCACGTTGCTTTGAATCAATATCAATTCATCCTTTATCCATCACAACTAACAAATATGTTCCACGAAACAATTAAATACATTCATTTAGCTCATTAATTTATATCAATTTGGTTTTATTAGGTATTATTAATCAAATATTTCCATCGCCTTATCCAACTCCTCATTAACAATCTCCGCATAAATCTGAGTCGTAGCAATAGAGGAGTGTCCAATTAACTTAGAGACATATTCAATCCTCATTCCTATACTCAAAGCAAGAGTGACAAAAGTATGCCTGGCAGTATTGTAAGCTCAATTGTTTTTTAGACCAATGGCTATTTAACAAGGAATTTATATTTAATCCGGAATCAAGTGGGCTATTACAGGTTACGGACCCGGATCAATTAGGTGATCTTGCGCTGATGGGATTAAATATGCCTGAGGATGGTTATTTATATGTCTATGTGAGTAATGAATCCCAAAAAGATGTAAATT
>CAZAON010000436.1:0-56668 GCA_964486655.1 uncultured Flavobacteriales bacterium | reverse complement strand
TTTTGTTTTTGAGCTTTGCTCATTCGACAATAATAATGGCTCAAGCCCCTCAAGCCATCCCTTACCAGGCAGTGGCTCGTGATAATGGTGGCAACCCTGTTTCCAACCAGAGCATCTCACTGCGTTTCAGCATACACGATGCAACGGCAGTCGGTACAGTTGTCTATAAGGAAACGCAAAGTGCAACTACGAACAGTCTTGGTTTGTTTACTGTCAACATCGGACAGGGAGCCGCTGTTATAGGAACCTTTGCAACTATTAACTGGGGTGGAGGTTCAAAATTTATTCAGGTGGAGATGGATGTCACAGGTGGCAGTAGTTACATTGATATGGGTACACAACAAATGCTAAGTGTGCCGTATGCATTGTATGCCGAAAAAGCTAACGTGCCTGGTGTGGCAGGTCCACAGGGCCCGATTGGATTAACTGGTCCGCAAGGTGTTCCAGGTAATGATGGAGCAACCGGCCCTCAGGGTCCAATTGGATTAACAGGCCCACAAGGTATACCGGGAAATGATGGAGCAACCGGCCCTCAGGGGCCAATTGGATTAACCGGACCACAGGGTGTTCCAGGTAATGACGGCGCAACCGGTCCTCAGGGGCCAATTGGATTAACAGGTCCGCAGGGTATTCCCGGTAATGATGGTGTAGCGGGTCCACAAGGACCTGCGGGTTTATTATCAAGTGGTGCTGCAGCAGGCAATACCCCTTATTGGAATGACACAATGTGGGTAGTAAACTCAAGTAATATTTTTAATAATGGTGGAAACGTTGGTATTGGCACGACAAACCCTAATGCCAAATTAGATTTAGCTGGTTCTATAAAAATAACCGATGGCACCCAGGGTGCGGGTAAAGTATTAAAAAGTGATGCAGCAGGGTTGGCAAGTTGGAGTAGTATAACCGGAAATGATGTTTTAAGTTCACCTGTTTCGCCAACATTATCTTGTCCGGTGTTAGCAGGCTCTGTGGCAACAGGATCAAATCCTCAATCATTAGCTGTATCGGGTAATTATGCCTATGTAGCAAATTTTAGTAGTAATACCATGCAAGTAATAAATATTACTAATCCCGCAACGCCAACAGTGGTGGGCTCCGTGGCAACCGGCAATTTTCCTTCTTCAATAGCAGTTTCCGGCAATTATGCCTATGTGACAAATCATAGTAACAGTTCCATGCAAGTAATCAATATTTCCAATCCTGCATCACCAATTATAGAAGGCTCTGTGTCAACGGGTGGCAATCCCAGTTCAATTGCCATATCGGGGAATTATGCTTACGTGGTAACATACACTAGTAATACCATGAAAGTAATCGACATCAGTAATCCTTCATCACCAATAATTACTAATTCGGTGGGAACAGGAACGAATCCAAGTTCAATAGTAATATCAGGCAATTATGCCTATGTAGTAAATGCCGGAGCCAGTAATACTGTATATATCTATAGTTTAATTAACCCTTCATCCCCGGTGGGTGTAGGCTCTTTGGCAACCGGTGGTGGTAGTATTTCAATAGCCGTTTCGGGCAATTATGCCTATGTGGCAAATTCTACTGCTAATAACCTGATGGTTCTCAACATTAGCAACCCTGCTGCACCAGTATATCAAACGCAGATTGCAACCGGAACATATCCCCGGTCAGTATCACTGTCAGGAAATTATGCATTTGTAACAAATTTAGTAAGTAACACAATTCAGATAATTAATATCTCCAATCCGGTTTCACCGGTAATGGCAGGCTCAATGGCAACGGGAAACAACCCTAATACAGTAGTGGTATCGGATAATTATGCTTATGTAACAAATCAGGGTAGCAATACACTTATTGCGATCTCTTTAGTATGCCCAATTAATTATACAATAACGGTTAATCCTGCAACCGGACAAACCAATGCATTGCCACTACAATGGAATAACTCCGGAAATGATATCAGCAATGCAAATTCAGGTAATGTTGGTATTGGGACCACAGTGCCATCTGCTAAATTAGAAGTGGCAGGACAAGTTAAAATTACCGGTGGTACACCAGGTACAGGTAAGGTTTTAACATCAGATGTAAACGGTTTAGCAAGTTGGCAATCTACCGCAAGTCTGGTTGGTCCACAGGGACCGCAGGGTGATCCCGGACCACAAGGCCCGATAGGTTTAACCGGAAATGATGGAGCAACCGGACCACAGGGACCACAAGGCGATCCCGGACCACAAGGTCCCATAGGATTAACCGGAGCAACGGGTCCACAGGGTGTTCCGGGTAATGATGGCGCAACGGGTCCGCAAGGTCCGATTGGTTTAACCGGTCCGCAGGGTATTCCCGGAAATGATGGAGCGACCGGACCACAGGGTGTTCCGGGAAATGACGGCGCAACCGGTCCACAAGGTCCGATTGGATTAACTGGTCCGCAAGGTATGCCAGGTAATGATGGCGCAACCGGTCCTCAAGGTCCAATAGGTTTAACCGGTCCACAGGGTATTCCTGGTAATGATGGAGTAGCGGGTCCACAAGGACCTGCGGGTTTATTATCAAGTGGTGCTGCAGCAGGCAATACCCCATATTGGAATGACACAATGTGGGTAGTAAACTCAAGTAATATTTTTAATAATGGTGGAAACGTTGGTATTGGCACTACCTCTCCGGTCAGTAAATTAGATGTGGCTGGTACAATTAAAATAACCGATGGCACCCAGGGTGCAGGTAAAGTATTAAAAAGTGATGCAGCAGGTTTGGCTAGCTGGGGTACTTTAACCGGAACTGATGTTTTAAGCACAGCAATAGTTCCAAGTTTATCCTGCCCAACAGTAGTAGGCTCAGCGGCTACGGGAACTAATCCTAATTCAGTAGCTGTAGCAGGCAATTATGCTTATGTGGTAAATTTTAATGCTAATACCATGCAGGTAATAAACATTACCAATCCGGCAGCGCCTGTAGTGGCAGGCTCAGTTGCAACCGGAAGTAATCCTACGTCAGTAGCCTTATCGGGCAATTTTGCCTATATAACGACTACCAGTACCATGCAGGTAATTAACATTACCAACCCGGCATCACCAACAGTGGCAGGCTCTGTGTCAACAGGATTTCATTCTAATTCTGTAGCCTTATCGGGCAATTATGCATACGTGGTTAATTTTGGCGACAATAACATGAAGGTAATTAACATTTCCAACCCGGCATCTCCATCGGTGACAGGCTCGGTAGCAACTGGAAACGGTCCTTTTTCAATAGCCGTATCGGGCAATTATGCCTATGTAACCAATACTAACAGCAGTACCATGCAGGTAATAAATATTAGCAATCCGGCATCGCCCACAGTAGCTGGCTCAGTAGCAACGGGAGCTAATCCTCGTTCAGTAGCTATATCTGGCACTTATGCTTTTGTGACTAATTTTACCAGTAATACCATGCAGATAATAAACATTACCAACCCGGCAGTTCCCACAGTGGTTGGCTCTGTGGCAACGGGAGGTAACCCTCCTTCAGTAGCCGTATCTGGCAATTATGCCTGTGTGATTAGTGAAATCAGCAACACCCTGCAGGTAATTAATGTAACCAATAAGGCAGTGCCTGTAGTGGTAAGCTCTGTGGCTACGGGAAATAGCCCTTTATCAGTCGTCGTTTCTGGTAATTATGCCTATGTAGCTAATGCTGGCAGCAATACGATGCAGGTAATTAATCTGCTATGCTCACAAAATTTTGGAGTAACAATTAATCCGGCTACAGGGCTATCAACTGCCATAGCTGAGCAATGGAATACATCAGGAAATGACATCAGCAATTCAAATATCGGCAATGTAGGTATCGGCACTGCATCACCTGCTGTTAAGTTAACCACTTTCTTTACAAGTGCGGGCACCAATACAATACCAACAAGCGGCTCAACCGATGGTAATGTGGGCTTTCGTTTAACAGGAGGTACAATCGCTCTGGATATGGGTACTTTCCCTTTCGGTGGGTCTTATTTGCAAAACAGGGTTGTAAACAATTTTGCAAATCCCTATCAATTGGTTCTTAATCCGGGCGGAGGAGGTGTCAGCATTGGTGGAGTTAACACATCATTTGCACAAGCACCATTTACCTGTACTATCTATGGTACTACTTTTTGCACCAGTGGCGCATGGTCGGGTTCTGATGTTCGTTACAAGAAGAATATTCAATCCATTGGTAATGCATTGCAAAGTGTGATGAAATTAAGAGGGGTAAGTTATGATTTTAGAGCCGAAGAGTTTCCTGACTTAAAATTTGAAAAGGATAAACAGATAGGAGTCATTGCTCAGGAAGTTGAAACTGTATTTCCTGAATTAGTAAAAACCGACAGCCAGGGATTTAAAGCGGTGAGCTATGAAAAATTTACACCGATTTTAATTGAAGCTATCAAGGATCAACAACTCCTGATAGAGTCACTCAAAGCGGAAAACGAAAAACTGAAATCGGAGAATGCAAAAGCTAATGAAGACATGTTAATTGAAATCCGAAAAATAAAAGCGCAGCTCGGTATGGATGTTAAATCTGAGAGATAATTAATATCTGACTTTTCGTTCTTTAGTTGCAGATACAAGTATTTTATGGCAAGCGGATTATAAATCCGCAGTGATATTCCGCCGGATTACAAATCCGGCGGAGCAGAGCAATTCTTCGCAGATCTAACAAATCAAATTTGTTTAACATCACTTAAGTTTCACCATCGTTTCACCAATCATTTCTCTCAACTCTTTCATAACACCCACTTCATTTGCAAATTCTTTCCAACGGCTTACAACTTCATTAATTTCCTCGATAATATGTTTTGATTTTTTATTCCCGATGGAATTGCCAATTAAGATCAGGTCTTCTTTTGTAATGTCAGTTCGTTTGCCATTGATGCTTAACGCATGCTGACTAACCCATTGGTGACCGGGCTGGTATGCATGACATATATCGTAGGCCGGCGCTAATTCCCAGGTGCCATTTTTTTTAAGGCGGAATGAAAAGTTTTTTGTGTGATCATCACAATTTTTTGCAAGTACGTTGAATACCATTCGCCGGAACATCTGCTCAGCTTGCGGGTATGTTAATTTAAGTTCGCGCATGGTTTGAAAAAGCTGCTCGTAACTATAACTTGTCACCGCATTGTAGTCGAAATGTTTTAGCGCGCAAAATGTTTGTATGTGATGTTTTATATTTCCTTCTTCACGATCAAAACGTTTCGTCATAAAGTGCGCCCTGCCGTTTTCTTCCAATAGCCTCGATGGCATCATTTCAATTCCGCATGCTGTCGCCATATTGTAATAGGCCATCTCCACTCTTCCATATCCTTTCGAAGTTCCCAATTGCACATCACTAACGCCATCCAGTTTAATCAGCCAGTGTTCAAATCCCTTTGGCGATTGCGTCTGACCCGATTTTACTTCTCCTGTTTTTTCATTGTATGCAATTACCGCTTTCGGTCTGGCGCCTCCTGCCGATGTTCCTATTCGTAAAAGTTCCATCATTGCCTTCTCCTCATCCTTATGAAGATTGGTGACGAAGTTTTCTTTTTTTGATAAAATCTTTTTTGCCGTCTCGACCAGACTGTCAATTTCGACGGTGAAATTTCTTTTGGTCTCTGAAAATGTAGCGGGTTCAAATTCCAATGCACCCATTCCTCTCGTTCCGATGAAGCAAAGCAATTCGACCGGATTCATGCTGTCTGATGCACGGCCCTGCTGTGCCAGCCACATATTTATTAATTCATTTCCATAACGATCGGGTAGAACATCTGCCAAAAGTCCGGGCAAACCTTTAAACGTATCTGTCAATGGATCCGCTTTTTTTCGCAGCGAAGGAAATTCAAATCGGCTTTTCGCTGAACTGACTGACATCTGCAACGGCGCGATGTCCCAATTCAAAGTTTTAAATTCAGGATCATATTCGAAAGATGCAAAACCGGTTGCTTCATTCCATGCAACGGCGCCAACCAATACTCCCCATATTTTTACAAATGCCGTATTCATTTTTACCACTCACTTTTTTCAGAATCATTCTTGTTTTTTCCTCTCGCCCTTTGTCTTTTATTCTGTTCGATTTTTGCAAGCACTAATGGGCTTACTGTTTTTTGAACTGTAAAAACTTCCATCACGTTTAATTGATCCAACACTCGCAACACCTGGATGAGTGTCGCAAGTGTTACCGTTTCACCATGCTCCAGTAAACTCAATGTTGAACGACTTATGCCTGCAGCATCTGCCAGCGCCGCCTGCGTTTTATTCTGTTCAAGCCGGTGATGCCTGATAAATGATCCAATATGTACTGCAATGGCTTTATCACTCATTGAACGCCAATTATTGTATGATGTATCAGTCATAAAGTCTATATTATAAATTAACGTATGAATTATCATGCAAATTTAACGAAATATTATTGAAAATAGTTTGTAGGTGTATGAAATATTATGCATTAAGCTAAAATTATCTTTTAATGAATGATAAATCATACAATTATATACTGATTATTGCTAAAGATGGCTGTTGATCTGGCGTGGAATAGGCGGATTATAAATCCGCAGTGAGGTTCCACCGGATTGCAAATCCGGCGGAGCGGGTATAAATTAAACTGAAGATGCAGGGGTAAATACATAAACCGTCTCCAGGTATAACAGCAAAGCATCATTCAGCGGACTCATACTCACATCCGTAAACCGAATATCATATCGAATCTCATTTACTGTTTCGATTTCATTACTACCTATATTAATTACGCGCTCCAATTTCTTAGCTGTTTTAAGATCCGAGAATAAAACCGCATTTCCAAAAGCCCAGGCTGTAGCAGGTATTCCATAGCCCAGAAAAAGCGGACCGGAATCAATGTCTCCTTCTCCCGTCGTGTAAATGCCTGCACGTTCTCTGAAGAGTTTTAACATCAGTATGTCATTGGAAAAATAATGTGTGTAGTTTTCATATAATTGCCGCGCAAAATTTTTATCGAAATAGCTGATGAAGAATATAGACCACCCAATCATCGATCCACGAGGCTCTTCTGTGATTTTTCCCGTGTCATAATCAATCGATGTGCACAGCAGATTTGTTTTTTTATCCATGAAGTTTTTTTTCGCAAAATTTACCCACGATTTGCACAACGTTTCGTATTCTGGTTTTTTATTTTTCACCCCATATAGTTTCAGCGATGCAAGCGCCACCGTATTGTCAGGTATCCAAATGCTGCGTGAATACGATTCAAGGCACTTCGTTTTCGAATGATTAAAACAGGTATAAAGAGATTCGCTAATGCTGTCATTCAAAGCATTGAATCGGCCATCGTCTGTCAGCAGCCTGTAACAGCCTGTCATCATATTCAGATGCCCGAGGTATATAACCGACCGATTCGAAGTAACGGGATGGAGAGAGTCTTCTTCAATATCCGAATAGAATTTATAGACATCCTTCATCATTGCTTTGTTGATTGCCTCCGCAATGATTTTTATCGCACGTGGTCTGAATGTCGAATCTTTCAAAGCAACATTCGTTAATCCGTACGCCGAAAAACTCAGAGTAAACAGCATCCATTCACCGCTTTGATCCTGTACATGAAAAAGTTCCGATTTATAATCGAGCGGCTTTGTTATTATGCGTTCCAGATAATTGATTTTCTTTTCCAGATTAACCCTCTCGGGATATTTATATTCCGCTTCATTCATAACGAGTGAAGCGATCTTTAAACCTATAAAGATTATAAGCAGTATTATGAGGAATTTCTTCATTTTAGGACATTGGCAGTTTTCGGTATTTTCAGGGGGGCTTAAAAAATATTTGCAATTTAGTAAATAATAGTTTTACTTTGTACTTCAAAGTACTTTCTATGGAACCTAAAGACTCGGAATATCTAAAGGACATTTCTGAAATACGCACGATGATGGAAAGATCATCGCGGTTTATTTCACTGAGCGGATTGTCAGGTGTATTCGCCGGAATATTTGCCTTATGCGGAGCGGCCTTTGCTTATTACTCGCCTGCTCTCAGAAGTTATTCGCGGTATGCCGATAATTTACTCGGAGTGTCGCATCCATTTACGGAAATTGCCTTGTTGATTTTTGTTGCAATCATTGTCCTGGTATTATCGCTTTCTGCCGGTGTGTACTTCACTACAAGGAAGGCCCGTAAGAACGGATTGAAAATCTGGGATGCGGTTGCGAAACGATTGGTGATTAATTTGATGTTGCCGCTTATTGCCGGCGGACTTTTTTGCCTGGCTCTGCTTTATCATGGTATTATCGGGTTGGTTGCTCCGGCTACACTTGTATTTTACGGCATCGCATTATTGAACGGAAGTAAATACACCTATAATGATATCCGCTATCTTGGAATTTGTGAAATCATTTTGGGAATTATCGCTTCGTTCTTTGTGGGTTATGGATTTATTTTCTGGACTATCGGCTTTGGAGTACTTCATATCGTGTACGGGATTTCAATGTATTATAAATATGAAAGCTGATCATGAAGGATTTTATTGACAGACTCAATAAAGCATTCGAAAACCGCGTTAGGCTTGGAATCATGTCTACCTTAATGGTAAATGAACAGATTGATTTCAATACGCTGAAAGAAATGCTCGATCTCAGCGACGGTAATCTTGCAAGTCACATCAGTGCACTTGAAAAGGCCGGCTATGTGAAAGTTGAAAAGAAATTTATGGGTAAAAAACCGAATACCGTTTATAAAGTTACCGCTTCAGGAAGAAAGGCATTCGTCCAGCACTTAGACGCTCTCGAAGAACTCATTAAAAAGCGGTAACATTTTTTTTACACATACACTTTGAAATGCAAAGTACTTTGAATATAAACTCTAAAAAACATAAAAATGGAAAATGAAAAATCAATTCGCTTAACAGATCCGGTTTACTTAACCGGAATCATTCTTATTTTATTATCTCTCTTTGTCTATCTCATATCAGGAAACAATTCCGTTGCGACAAGCAGTAATTACTTCGGATTGTTTTTTATCAATTATGGTATGACTCTGTTTTATTTTTCAATGGTTTTAATTAAAGGCTTTGTCGGATTTAAATGGCCGTTCTTCAGGACAAGAATAACGTATGTAATTCCGCTTTGTGTTTTAATGACCATTTCCGCATTCGCTTTAAACCGCGAAGTCTGCATATTCGAAAAAATGGCCGACTGGGTTTCCGTTCTCCTGATCATCCAGTGTATTATGCTGCTGGCATTTCCATTTATCAGCGAGTTCCCAAAGTTTATTAGAGGAATTATGAGCTTTTGCATTGCCTTTATTTTACCGCTCATTACTTACTTCGCCATATACCTCATGCCATTTTTTCTAATCGGACTTGTCGGTTCTTTTATTATTGGTATTTCATTGCATGTTTTTGTTCCCTTGTTTATGTTGATCACGATATGTGTACTCATGTACCGGTCGATACACAATTATAAGGAAATGTTAGTCCCTGCAATCGCAGGCATGACCATTCCGCTCGTAATTCTTGTTGTTTTCGTGGTAAAATGGACGCATAAGACAAATGAAATTAATTACCTGTTGAACAATTCAATAATGAATGAATCTGAAATTCCAAACTGGATCAGAATAAGTCAGCACATGGATGATGATATAATGTTTGAAAAGATTCTTAAAACTGATTTGATTTATACAATCCCTTCGAAGCACTTCGAGCCTTTTCAGACAAATCTTTCACAAATGAATTTCGAAAACGCGAGGCAACACGATCCATTAGTTCTCACTGCCTGTCTTTTTTCAACCGAACCCGATCTTTCTCTCGACGAAAAAATAAAAATATTAAAATCCAGATACGACGTCAGACATCAGGCGCAGGAAAGATTATGGAGCGGCGAAAATCTCAGAACGACAAATGTAATCAGCAACGTTAGAATTTTTCCTCAAAACAGATTGGCATATACAGAAAAGACCATAAGCATTCAAAATACCAGTTCGCCCGAGAGATTCAGAAGCCAGGAAGAAGCTATTTATACATTTCATCTTCCCGAAGGAAGCGTAGTAACATCGCTTTCACTCTGGATAGACGGTGTCGAAGAAAAAGGAATATTAACTTCGAAAAGCAAAGCCGATACTGCCTATAAAACAATTGTCGGAAGAGAGGCCAGAGATCCATCTGTTATTCACTGGCAGGAAGGCAATACCGTCTCGGCCAGAATTTTCCCTTGTACACCCAAAGAAAACAGGCGATTTAAAATCGGAGTAACATCACCACTTCAAAAAATCGGAAACCGGCTTATCTATGAGAACATTTATTTCGAAGGCCCTCCCGCAATTCACTGCACAGAATCCGCGCAGGTTCAGTTTGACAAGCCGGTTCAAAATTCTAAAATACCGGCCGGATTTTCAGGATCGGAAATGAGAATGTCGAAACAGGAATCGTATTCGCCTTACTGGGAAATTGAATTCGACGCATTACCACTCTCAACAGAAGCATTTTCATTCGACGGAAGAAATTATTATGTGAATGAGTATACTAAGCAAAACGAGTTCTTTGACCCTGCAGCTGTTTACCTGGATATAAACAGCAACTGGACTGAAAGTGAATTTCAGGAAATCAGAAAAGCGTTGAACGGAAAAAATGTATTTGTCATGTCTGACGGTCCGGTTGCAGTGAATGAACAAAACAACATGCAGCTTTTTGAGAATTACTCGAATTTAAATTTCAGTTTATTTCCGTTTTATAAACTGGATAATAGCGGAGTACTGGTAATCACAAAATGTAATTCAATTTCACCGCAGTTGGACGATCTTGAAAAATCTGTTTTCGGTAAAAAGCTAAAGGAATATTTTTCAACTGACAGAAACATCAGAGTCTATAATCTGAGCGAGGAAACTTGTCCGTATTTAAAAGCGCTCAAAGAAGTTCGTGCAATTAATTATGTCAACGGAAGCCTGACTGAATTACTCGAAAAAATTAACAAAAAAGAATTCATAAAGTCTCAGGAAAATGAAAGTACAATCGTAATTGATCATTCCTCAATAATGATCAGGGAAGACAGCACCCTTCAAAAGGGAAAGGGTAGCGACCACCTGATGAGGTTATTTTCTTACAACCATGTAATGAAACAAATCGGCAAAGATTTTTTCACGCCAGAGAAAATCGGAAATGGTATTATTGATGAAGCTGTAAAAGCATGGATCGTTAGTCCGGTTTCAAGCCTGATTGTTTTGGAAACACAGGCAGATTATGACAGGTTCGGAATTGAGCAAAGCAAGAACAGTCTTCAGAATGCAAGCATCAAGGGTTCCGGATCAGTGCCTGAACCGCATGAAATTGCTCTCGCCATTTTCGCATTGTTAATTGTTCTTGTCATTTACTTTAATCCAATCAAAAATTAACATGCAACAGGTATTTGCATTATTTAATCAGAGGAAGCCAATTATTGCCGGACTGTATTTATCCGCATTCATGGTCTTTGCATTTTTTGCTTTCTCTGATTATTTTATTTCAGACTCAAATGTTTTGATAGCATTGTTGTTGTCACCTTTTATAATAATAATTGACAGGAAAAGTAAGAGCAACAGATATCTGATTCCTGCCGTAATTCTGGTGTCATTATCGATTTTTACCGGAGTCAGATCGATACTTTTTCTCGGATTTATATTCAGCGTTCTTTTTATCATTGATTCATTAATCGGAAAAACGAGCTGGACGTTTGTCTGGCTCCTGTTTTTTATTTCCCCGATATTTAAATTTATTGCGATGACATTCGGATTCCCGATCAGGCTTTTCCTGAGTGAGATTTCCGCTAAAGTCCTTTCGATTGCGGGAAATGAGGTTACAGCATCCGGCAATATCATTCGATTTAACGGAACTGATTTTTCAGTTGATCCCGCATGCGTCGGACTTTCCATGATTGTGATTTCATTTATTATCATGCTTTTTATCGTTTCGCATTTTCAAAGAAGAACCGGCAAGAAACTATCGGCGATTAATTGTCTTATCATTATTTCAATCACATTTATTTGTAATGTCATTTGTAATTTATTCCGCATAATCGCATTGGTACAGTTTAATATATTACCGGACACGATCATGCACGATGTGACCGGACTGGTTTGTCTGTTGCTTTATGTAATAGTGCCTGTTTATGTGAGTATATATTTGTTTTACAGGAAGGCCGGGAAATACAATCAATCAGAAACAGTCGCGCCTCACAAATTTAGTTCTGATTTTCTTCCGCTGCCATTAATTGGACTACTTCTATACTCATTTGTTTTTGTCGATAAATCAATTCCGGCCAAAACTCCGGACCGTCAATGCATGATCGACGGATTTACAAAGGAACGATTAGAGAGCGGAGTTATAACTTTCAAAAATGAAGAGGGTCTTATTTATGTTAAGCCAATGAATTTTTATAATGCTGAGCACAATCCTCTTGTCTGCTGGAGTGGTAGTGGTTACGCGTTCAAGCAATACCATACGGAAATAATAAACGGAACAGAAATTTATTTGGGGTTAATATTAAAAGGAAATGAAAAGATCTATTCGGCCTGGTGGTTCGATAAGGGAGATAAGAAAACCATCAGCCAGTTTGAATGGAGAATAGATGCGATGAAGGGGGGAAGGTATTGTTTGATAAATGTGAATGCCGCTTCGAAAGAAGAACTTACTAAGTTGACAGAAGAATTGTTGAAGAAAAATATCTTTATGGTAAAGTCAGTAACGCCATTGATTGGTTTAACTTCAGTTAACTGATAAGGGAACTGAAGCTTTGACTCTTCTTTTCGCAATTAAACCGATGGTAAGCAGCATAATGAGAGTGGCTGCCTCGCGTAAAATTTCAACTGCGGCGTTTCTCGGTGGAATTATGTTAAGGGGAAAATTGAAACCGTCGGGATAATATAATTCCCGCAGGTAAATTACAATTGCCGACTCCATGAAACCCATGGCAATCGAAAAAGTAACAGAAAAAAAAGTTTGCGATACATTTTGGTTCTTATTGATTAAACAATAACGCAATCGCAGAACCGATTATTCAAAAGCAGATGAAATTATTTCTTGCAAACTATTGAATCGCAAATGTCGCCCTCATCTCGAAGCGAATTTTTATTTTCTGAAAATCGATCCCTTCATTTGCAGATTCACTATCCATGGCCATGTTTGACATTGCCATTTTATCGTAGCGGGGCTGATAATAATTATTTTCAATTTCCTGGATGTAAATAGCATTTCCTGTTTTTTCGCCAATGCTTTCACATAAATATTGTGCTTTCATTTTTGCAGCCTGCAATGCTTTTACTTTAATATCTTTCCGGTATTCTTCAATTTTACTGTGAGAAACCCTGTTTATATACATTTGCTTTGTAGCATTGTCATCAAGAGCATTTACTAACTTGTCAATGTCTGCCGCGGAGCTAAACATAATTGTATAGGTTGTTGAAGCAAGCATATCGGGCTGCTCTTTCTTTTTCTTGCGCCAGTACCAGTTATTCTGATCGAAGCCCGACATATTTTGTATTTGAATGCGGTCTTTCGTAATTCCCGCTTTTGTACAGCGATCCAGAAAATCGCGCTGAATTTTGTCGATGTCAATTTTTGTTTTTTGTTTGTCGTAATACTCCTGCAGCATGAAGTTAACATATACTTCATCGGGCACCACTTCGATTTCCGCACTGCCTGTAACTTCAATCTTTTTTGTTTTGTCTTCTACGATTGCCGTGACGGTCTGAGCAGAAGTTGTTCGTGCGAAGAGAAATAAGGTAAAGGCGAGGATTAATAATTTTTGCATAGAATAGTTTTTGTAAAGGTATAAAAATAAAAATTAAATGAATTGTAGAGACGACATGCTGCCCTCTTTACAATTCATTTAAATTTTATTTTATGAAACAATGAATTTCCCATGCATCATTTTATAATGACCGGGATATGTGCAAATGAAATCATAGGTTCCTTTTGCCGGAGCCGGTATGGTGAATTCAATTTCTTCTTTTGGATTTACCACCTTTGTCCCGTAAAGCACTTCTTTTAAATCGGGGATATAATTTTTGTCCGGACCGGCAGTTATTCCGGCCGCAGCTACTTTGTCGGCGCTTCCTTCTTCGATCAGAAGAAAGTTGTGAATCATAGCAGCATCCGTTGCCTCATTAATAAATTTAATTTTAACCGTACTTCCTTCGGGAACATTAATTTCAGCGAGATCAAATTTCATCTCAGTCATTGAATTTCCCTGAGCATGAAGAATGATCTCCGTTACTTTAGCATTCGGATCAATTTTCGTTGCATCGTAAGGCGGTTCTTCCTTCATTAAATCGGAAGGTGACGGAGAACTTTGTTGTTCGGAGTTATTCGATGTTTCTTTATTCGAACAGGCGAATAAAAATGTAACAAGCAAAACCGAAATAATCCTGACGCTGGTTTTCATGGCAGTAGATTTAAGGTTAAATTATATTTTATTTACGAGTAATTCCACAGCAAATTAAAGTGTCTTCTTTTCGAGAATCACTTTAATAAAGTTAATGAAAAAATTTTCAATTCGATTTTACCCAAACAAGATAATCGACAATACGGGTTGCTGTGACCGAATCTATCGGAGCCCCATAGACGTGAATCATCTTGTCAACGATTTTAGCCCATGTTTTTCTGGGAAAATTTGGCTGCATTTCAATATATCGCGGCGTATGACAGGTCTGACAGTTGGCAATAAACTCCGTCGCGTATTTTGACATATCCAGTTGAACGGGATAGGAAGATGCATCGGGCAGATCGGCAACCGACTCAGTATTTTTTAAATTACTCTCTTCATTAGCGCATGAGACCGAAAAAAGAATGATAAAGAGATAGATTATGTGTTTCATTTTTCCGATACAAATAGTTCAAGTTTTTCCAATTCATTTTTTGCATAACCACTCCTGTTCCAGTGTTGAAGCGGTTGTGTTTCTCCCGAATTACTCGTCGCTTTTACATATACATAAAACATTCCGGTTTTTTCCGGAAGCCATTCATATCTCCATCTTCGCCATGAGTATTTTCCAATTTCAGGATCCAGTTTGGTTACAAACCATGTTTTTCCGCTGTCTAACGACAATTCAACTTTCGAAATGCCATTTCCTCCATCGAAAGCCAATCCCTGAATTTCTGTTTTTTCATTCACGGGAATTTTTTCGTCGCTGCGCGGACTAACAAATAAGGACCGCAATGCAATTTGATTTATTGGTTCGGTTTGCTGAGCTAATGAATCCGGTTTTTCATTTCCATTCATCCGGCCTTTTCCAATAAAATATGCTTTCTTCATCCAGAATCCGTCGAATGTATCCTTATCCACTCTGATTTCATTTAACATTCCGATCCAATATGTCGCATACCAGCCGGGGACGACTAATTTTAAAGGATAACCATTCAGCAGTGGAATTTTTTCACCATTCATTTCGTAGGCAACTAAAACTTCGCCATCCATGGCCCGATTCACCGGCAATGATTTAATAAAATCAGGAGTTGCGGGAAGCGGAGGATCATCCATACCATTAAATGCAATATCTATTGTTCCTTCTTTAATTCCAGCCGCATCCAGTATATCGCGAAGCGGGACACCCGTCCATTTCGCGTTTCCCATCGCGCCGTTTTTCCATTGTACTCCGGCTACACGCGGATCAAACTGCTGGCGGGAATTTCCCGCACATATGGCTAAAGCCGGAATAGTTACGGGTCGGAATTTTGTTTTAAGATCGCTTAAAGAAAGTGAAAGTGGATTTTTAACATGACCATGAATACGCAACCTGAAGGTATCCGGATTTATTTCACCCGGCAATTGAGAGTGATGCCATCTGACGAAGAATACATCATTCGGAGTATAATCGAATAGAAAATATTTTTGAGGTGTTTCAAGATTATAGGGCCGCTCCGATCTTAAAATCATTTCTTTTTTGCCCGGAGCCTTTACTAATACATCCTTTTGTTCGAAGAAATCGAATTTTTTCGAAGGGTCATTCGGCTCATTGTTACAGGAGAAGAGAGCGACTATCAGTAAATGAAAAAAAATGTTTTTCATGACAATGTGAAAATAGACTATTTTATTTAAAATAACATTGTGAATGAGTAAAATAAATTTACCTTTCATTAGTTTTATATGAATTACGTTACCGTTCTCATTTAATCAAATTCTAAAAATAAACTATATGAAAAATACTTATTGCCTTATCGTTTTTATTACGTTTGCTAATATTTGCATTGCACAATTTCCAAAAGGAACAAAGATGTTGGAATTGAGCATGAATGGCCAATATGATTCCAATTCAGATGAACAATATTCTACTTACGGAAATTCTGAGTATAGTCGGAAATTTTATTTTATTTCTTTTTATCCGTCTTACGATATTTTTATCAAGGAAAATTTAATGTTAGGATTTGGACCAACCTTCCGAAGCAAAAGTTCGGACTATAAAACTAATAATGATCAATTGGCGCAGTATGAAGAAAATGAATCCAATACAAATTATTTTGGGGCAATTTTATCACTACGAAAATATTATTTAATTAAGGATGGTTTATATTGGTTCCTCAGTTTTGAAGCAGGTTATGAGTATGGAATCGGAACAATGAGTTTTTACAGCAGTACTACAGTAAGCGAGAATACTGATAGCCGTGATCTGAAATCAAGCACTATTCTTGCAAATGTAAATGGAGGTTTTGCCTACGATTTCAACAAGCAATGGTTGTTAAGAGCCGGTTTTGGAAATTTAGGATGGAATAGCACTTCTGATGAGATGAAAGATGATGACGGAACATTGGTTGCAAAAGGCAGCAGCAATAGTCTCAATTTCAATGCAGTTTATTTGACATTGGCGATTTCTTTGATATTGCATAAGTAACCTATTTGATATCCTAAATACTAATTGCCCCTGTCCATAAACTGAAAATCAGGCAAATAGGGCATTTTTTTGCTATTCAAAATCCGTAATTCTTAATTTATTTCTTTCCCTGCAGGCAACGTTTCACTAACTTTTTGCATTATTACATTAATGAAGCACTTTACTGAGGATTTCATCGATGAATGCCGAAGGGGTAATGCAAAATCACAGAAGCATTTATTCGAACAGTTATATGCTCCAATGTTCCGGATCTGTTTAAGATATACAGGTCAGCATGCCGATGCGGAAGACTGCATGATGAAAGGATTTATGAAAGTGTTTCAGAATATTGGCAGGTTTAATTACGAAGGCGAAGCAAGCCTGTTCATCTGGGCCCGTAAGATTATGGTAAACGAATCCCTGATGTTTATCAGGCAAAAACACAGCTTTCTGCTTTCTATTGAAGAACAATATTCCGATGTATCCATGCCGGCGGAAGCAATCATAAATTATAATGCCGAAGAATTGAACAATATGGTGTTGTCTCTTCCTCTTGGTTATCGCACGGTATTTAACCTGAACGTTGTGGAAGGCTATGATCATAAAGAGATCGCCGGAATATTGGGAATAAGTGAAAGTACAAGCAGGACACAATTGGCAAAAGCAAAAGGCCGGTTAAAAAAAATGATTCAACAAAATTCAACATTAAATGAAAGATCAGGCAGATAAATTGTTTGCAGATAAATTGTCGTCACTCGATAATTTGCCCGATGGATATTCTCCAAATATCGATTCCAAATGGGCAATTATTCATGGCTCAGTTACTTCCGGGAAGGCTGTAAACTATAAATTAAGAATTGGAATTGCGGCTTGTTTGTTATTGCTGTTTATTTCCGGAATTCTTTTACTAAAAATAAATGCGCCAACTACTGTAATCGTTGAAACACAAAATCCTGCAGAAAAGATAAGTCCTTCGGATAAAATTAAAGTCGCCGATAAAAAAGAGGTTGAAGATGTGAACCGGGTTGCACAACAGGTTCCATTGCAAAAGAAGAATCATGGCCACTCTATGCAAAGACAGATTGAAAAAGTCGGAGGAGAAATAGATAATAATAATTCCGAGACAGCTGAAACGGAAATTAATAATCCTCAGACGATCGGTCAGGATATGGAATCCGTTACAAATAATGTTGCCATGACCGTGCCTCAACAGGTTAATAAGAACAGGCGATATGTAGAAGTTGATTTTAGTGATCCTGTACAGCAGAGTCGTCCTGTTGCAAATGAAAAAAATCCGTTTACTGTAAAAATTAATTTTAGTTTTAGAAAAGATAATTTCTCTTCTGAAAAATCTGTCAGCACTCAGCCGCTGAGACTACACCAAAACTTCTAACCCTAATTATCAAGTATGAAAACAAAATTGCTTATTGCATTATGGGCTTGCTATGCCATGACTGCAGCAGGATTAACTGCCGGTGAAAATGAAACTGTAAGTCAATACAATGATACAATCATCATTGTTCCCGATTCCAGCGTCAAAATAATTTTCATCGGTGAAAATATGGAAGGAATGTCATCCTACCTGAGAATTGATACTGTAAAAACAATGTTGATCAATGATGTTCAAAAGGCGCAAAGCCGGCCCGATTATCCGGCATCTGCAAAGACAACGCATTATTTTATCAGTGCAGACGGGAAGCGACGTCTTAAAGCGGAAAGCCAGGACTATCTGGAACAGGAAGTTAATATTGAAAAAGAATCAAGATCGCTTTCATTGGGGTTGCCGCCGTATGGTTACTTTATACATGATCTGAAGTACGGGTACGAAATTCAAATTTATCTGAGCGATCCGGAAAAACTAAAATCGCTTTCCACTTACGATCTTGGCAAGGCGATTTCACTGACCGGAGATAAAGACGTTTATAAAAACAATTATCGGGCTGATCTGGAAAGAAGAGAAAGCGAATGGATATTGACAAACAAGAATCGGCTCAGGAGCGATATGATAGAAATCGTTCCTTCTTTCGGATTCGGTTTAATTGGTAATCAATGGAGTCCGGCAGTCGGCATCGACATGCGACTTAGTCTGACAAATAAATACGGTGTTTCTGCATATCGCTTCGGATTCAGTTTTCTGGGATATACATTTACTCATTCGAATACCATGGATTTCGAGAATCTGAATTTTGTTTATTCTTATACAGGTAAGATTATGTTTAATTTAATGTCATACGAAAAATCAGACAGAAGCGCAAAGTGGTTTGGATTAACAGGGGGCTGGATGAAATCCTCCGAAGAAAGCCAGCTTAAAAATAGATTTAAAGCAGGTATTATAGCTGAAGGATTTGGCCCGTTTAGTTTCGCTTTCGATGTGATTTTCCTGAAGGATAAAAATGCAGTTTATGGAATGACAATGTTGCTGCCGTTCTAACATGCAAAGAGATTTTCAAAAACCAAACGCTCAAACAGAATTGGAAACAATTACGGGTTTTATTGTTCGCGCAGGAAAACAGATGAATATTAAGACTCCGGCATTTGAATTGGCTTATGAAGCATTGCTAAGAAGTAGTCATGTAATGTCATCAACCGAATTTTAAGTACAGTTTTTACCGGATTTTTTGCATATTTATTTCCGGTTATTTTCGTCATTCACCCATTTCGGACCGAATTTTCCTGATTCAAATGAGGATGACTTCATGAATTTACTTACGAATAAATCGGGTCATTTCACCTTATTTCGTCCAATATTGGCCAAGCAAAATTGTTGTTTCCCGGAGTAAAAGAAGTTGTTTGTTGAGAAGGGAGTCTGAAATCATCATTCAGGCTCCTTTTCTTTTTATCTAAATCCGGCCGGAATCAAGCTGCAGAACCGCCTTTTCGGGGATTCAAACAAACGCATTCACGAAATAATTTTTCTTTCGCCTGTGGGCCATAATAAATTCATCAACATAATTTAAAAATCAAAACTCAAATAAAACGAATGAAGAAAGTAAATCTTCTCTTCTTTCTTTTGTTATTTTCTTTTCAGATTCATGCTCAGGAAATCTGTACGAATGGTATAGATGATGATAATGATGGTTTGATAGATCTTAACGATACAACGGATTGCAGATGTAACGGTCTGCACGGATCTACTGTATTGCATTCTTATATACCAAACCCTTCTTTCGAACAAAGTAATTGTTGCCCCTTTACCTACAGTCAGATGAATTGTGCTGCAGGTTGGATGCAGGCTTCTTTTGCAACGACTGATTACATGAGTCATTGTCCGGGCGGATATGTTGGTGGTGCCGTTGCTGCAGCCGGACTGAATAATTTTCCTGACGGCGACGCAATTGTAGGATGTATATTTCAACCTAACTGGCAGGAATATATTGGCTCTTGTTTACTTCAGCCAATGCAAGCCGGAACTTCTTATACTATTCAGTTTAGTATTGCTTCTACTCCGGTTGACGGCCAGGGTGGAATATGTAACAATGGAAATATTTTTTATGGTCCGGTTGACGTTACAATTTTCGGAAGTACAAGTTGCGCGAATCTGCCGTTTGCCGGAACAGCCTGTCCTGCAGCACCTGCATGGAGAATTATGGGCAAGGCAACTTACACTCCGGCCTCTCAGTGGGGATTGTTAACTATAACCTTTACTCCGACATTTAATGTGAACGCCATAATACTCGGCGCGCCTTGCGCCTTGCCTGCTTCCTATAATAATAACCTGGGATGTTCTCCTTATTTTTATTTTGACAACCTTGTATTAAATACGACTTCCGCATTTGCTCAACTGAATGTTGATCAGTCGGGAATTCCCTGCCTGAACAATGTTGTACTGAATTCTCATACCGATACTATGGGCGGAGCGTGGCAGTGGTTTAAAAACGGAATTGCAATTTCGGGACAGACCGATTCAATATTACAGGTGTCTTCAAATAATTTAGGTGATGGATATTACACAGCAATGTATTCGCTGGGGAATCAATGTCAGCTTTCGGGTGATACTGTTATTTCTAACAATCCGGAAGTTGTAATTACCTCTCACAGCGACGTGTATTGCGATGGTGGAAATGACGGTAATGCATATACAAGTGTGAGTGGAGGTTATGGCAGCATTTCATACGAATGGAATACCAGTCCGCCTCAATTAATTTCAACAGCTTCAGGCTTAACGGCAGGGCAATATATTATTACAATTACCGATTCCGTCGGATGCCAGGCAAGGGATACCGTAAACATTCAAACATTACATCCCTCACCGGTTTCAGTTAGTGTTCAATCTATTTGTAACGGCGAGGTGTATTCTTTCAATGGACATAACTACATGGTAAGTGGAAATTATTCGGATACATTAGTCACCAATTTCGGATGTGATTCGGTAGTCATCACTCAGTTGACGGTTTTAAACTCATACATTCGGAACAACCCTCAGTGGATTTGTAACGGAGAATCATACAACTTTAACGGGCATGTTTATTTTATACCCGGAATTTATTATGATACGCTGCAAACTGTAAACGGATGTGATTCTATTATTCAAACCACGCTTGCACATGCGGCGTCATTTAATGCAAATAATCCGGTTACGATTTGCAATGGTGAATCATATATTTTGAATGCTCATCACTACAATTTGCAGGGAACCTATGTTGATACGCTTGTTTCATCGCACGGATGTGATTCAGTCGTTACAACACAATTAACAGTATTGCCTGTTTATGTTGCCGATAATTTTCAGAGTATCTGTCAGGGTGAAAGTTATCGCCTGCTTTCACATGTTTATACTGAAGCGGGAATGTACCGCGATACAATCGAATCGATTTTCGGATGTGATAGTGTTATTATTACCCGGCTAACGGTTAAAGCGTTACCTCAACTGACATTTAACAAGCCATCCGACATCTGTATTGACGGGGATCCGTTTTTGCTTGAGGGAGGCTTGCCGGCCGGAGGAATTTATTCAGGAACCGGAGTGCATAATAACAGATTCGATCCGTCAAGCGCGACAGCGGGTACACATACCATTACATACAGCTTCATGGACAATGGCACTCATTGTTCCAATTCCGTTAGTCAGAGTATTTCTGTTTTCGCATTACCGGAAATTCAGTTTAATTTGAATCCTAAAGTCGCATTTTTGGAAGACTCTAAAATTAATTATCTCGATTACACTTCAAATGCAAAAAACTGGAAATGGGATTTTGGTGATAATGAAGAGTCTCAAAGTCGGTATGGTTATCATGTCTATACCGATACGGGATATTTCAGAGTCGATCTGTATGTAATGGATAATAACGGATGTTCAAGCAAGACTTCGGATTATATTTATATCGGACTGGATTTTGTTTTTAATGTTCCGAATGCATTTACTCCGAATGGAGACGGAGTAAATGATAGTTTTAAAGGGATCGGAATTGGTATCGGAAAATATAAGATGTCAATTTTCAATCGTTGGGGAGAAGAAGTGTTTACTTCGAACGATTTGTTTAAAGCCTGGAAAGGTGAAAACGCGATATCGGACACATATGTGTATAAGGTTAATTTGGAAGATATAACCGGAAGGGTGTTTGAGTACGTGGGGAGTGTTACGTTGATTAGGTGATTGCGACATTGCGACATTCCAACATTCCAGGATTCCATTATTCCAGGATTCCAATATTCCAGGTTCATTGTTACACTACACCTTTCATCGTAATATCAAAGATTGACCACCATTCGAAGGAATATTTTAGTTTGAATAATCCTTCTCCGCTGATTGTATGGCGTGTTTTACTTTCTGCGGGGAGTACTGAGAGGTTATATTGAAAATTTATTTCTGCGTTTTCATCATTTATTACAATGGAAGTCACTTTATATGTAGTAACTTTTACTTCGTCGAATGCTTCTTTAAATAAACGCAATCTTCTTTTCAATTGCTGAAAATGGATATCGTGAATTTCATCATGGCTTTCTGCCGAAATAAAGAATGAGAAGTCAGTATCATTTCTTTCCAGTCCGTTCATGAACTCTTGTCCCCTGTTGCGAATATCATATTCATGATTCGGATGAAATTCTTCATAGATAAAGCAAGTGAGCATATTCGGAGGAGAGTTACTATCCACCTCCTGGATAATCAACTCTTCGGTAATGAATTTATACATCTCTTCATCGCCGGCGCCGGCAACTGAATCAATCACGATATTCTTTTTATTCAGTATTTCAATTATAGAAAGCAACTCCTGTTCCAGTTCGCCTTCTTTCAGTTCGGCGAATTTTTTAAATACCGGCTTACCGATTTTTTCATGAATGGTGATTTTTGTACTGCTGACCATGGCACGTTCATAGTCCAATATCTGTTTCAGCCAGATATTTTCGATGGCCGGATTGAGATTGCTTTCGCCGGCAATCTGGAAGCCAAACTCGGCCTGGATTTTTAATTTTGTCAGTTCGTTTTCCTGTTTCAGGAACTCCGAATATGAGGATGTGTTTTTCATAAGATGTTTTTTTAGAAATCTTATGCAAGTACGGACGGGTATCAGGGAATTCCAACCGCATATATTAGGGAAAGTGAGGGGGGGTGAATATTGAAGATTGAAGAATGCGGGGCACGAACAAAAGGGGTTGTTTCAATGTAAATGTGAGAGGTCGCGGATGCTAATTACAACCCCAGGGAGATATGGCTTACGGAATAAGGTAATAAGGTTGGGGCAAAATAATCATGCGTTTTTTTCTATGAAGGTTAAAAAAATAAAATGAAGGTTTTAAATAGTGAATTTGCTGATTTGTTGATTGTCAGAAAAAGAAACCGGTATAATCGCAAACCTTAATTTTATTTTTTAACCTTCATAACCTTCATAGAAAAAGTCAATTACCCACGGCCTCAACCTTATTACCTTATTTTATGGTAATAGCTAATAAAGAGTGGACTTTGAAAGATTAAAATTTGAACGTCGTGTATAGAAATCGCCGAACGGAGAAACTTAATAGTGAACTTTGAGGTGAATTCGGATTTAGCAGGTGAATTAATAATTTATGATGTTTATGGGAAAGTAATTCGTAAATTAGATTTATCAAATGTAACAAAGGCAGTATCAGTAGACATTTCAGAGGTAGAATCCACAATAATTTATTACTACTATAAAAATTTAATATGGGAAAGACGCGGTAAAATTGCAATAACCAAATAATTAAAGAAGGAGTTGGATTTGAATAATTATCCAACTCCTTATTTAATCTTCAATTTCTATGAAAATTAAATTGATATTTTTATTTGTGATTTTATTTAATAAAATCGCTTTTTGTCAATACGATATGCAATGGCATGTTGGAGCTTGCACGTTCATTGATTTTAGAGGAGGAAATATGATAATTACTGCGAGCTCTGATTCAATTGAAGGATATACTGGATGTAATGTATGCTTATGTGATATAGATTCAAATTTGATGCTATTCTCGAATGGTGCAACTGTTTATCGACCAGATGCATCTTTAATGCCAGGTGGGGATACTTTAAACACAACTCATTTTGCAATTTCAGAGTATCCGTTTAGCTCCCCCAGCTCTCAAGGAATTATTATAATTAATAAACCCGGGAATGATTCAATTTATTATCTATTACATGAGACTATTGACAATGATACTCTTATACCTATAGTTAATAATATTTATTGCACCACAATTAATTTAAATGCTGATAGCGGCAGAGGAGTTGTAGTTTCTAAGGGCCAGATTTTTTATTCATCGCCCGATTCATTATTGCATGGGAAACTTCAGGCAGTTAAACACGCAAATGGAAGAGATTGGTGGCTTATATCAAAAAAAAGCTACAGCAATGACTTGTTAGAGTGGTTAATTACTTCTGACACAGTAGTAGGCCCAACAGTAATAAATTTTTCCGGTCCAATTGGTCTGGATAGTTATTATGCCCAAGCCTGTTTTTCTAACGATGGAAATCATTATGCATTAATAAGCTGGAATGAGGCTATTTCATTATTTGATTTTGATCGCTGTACAGGAGGATTTAATATGATTTTTAATGAAAATTTTTATGATTCGATTGGTCCGGGAGGAGGAGTCGCTTTTTCATTCAATAATCGTTTTCTATACGCGACAAATAGTCAATACTGTTATCAGTTTGATTTGTTAAGTTCTAATATATGGGCTTCAAGAGCGATTGTTGGCACCTATGATGGTTTGGTTGTTTCAGGAATTCCCTATGACTTTCAACGAATAAAACTTGCCCCTGATAAGAAAATTTATATTTCTCCTGGTAGCACCAATGACCAATGGTCAGTTATCAATTCCCCTGATAGTTTGGGAATGCTTTGTGATTTGCAACAACATACCATTCAATTGTATTGTTACAATAATATGGCATTCCCCAATCTTCCCAATTTCAATCTCGGCCCCGTCCCATTCAGCCAATGCGATACAATTAATGGCATAAACGAAATTGAAAATTATGAGCTAAAAGTTTTTCCTAATCCATGTACAGAAATTTTAAAAATTGATCTCTCAAAAATCGCAAATCATTCCGGTGCATTAAAAATTTACAATTCTATGGGTCAGTTATTTATTCATAAGAAGATAAATCAAAGCGGCAGTGAGATATCAGTTGATGTTTCACGATTGCCGGGTGGCGTGTACTATATTTTAGTTGAAGGGGAATTTGCAATTATGAGACAGTCGTTTGTGAAACTTTAATTCGTGAATTTTAATAAAGTAAAAAGGTTTGGGATTATATGTTTTTTTCCATGAAAGTTCGGAAAAAAATTTAGGTAAAATTTGCAAGTATCCATTTGCAATTGATGATAATGAAGATTGCGAACCCGGTATTGGATGAAGTAGCGCGAACAGGATTTGTCGCTTTGATGTGAATTTATCAAGTCGCGCATAGAAATCGCCGAACGAACCCGAAACCCGTAACCCGAAACCACAACTCGTTGCCACTGAGGGATAGTGACAAAAAAAGCGCAAAGGATTTTACTCCCTTACGCTTCTTGCTGATGCCTTATTTCTCTATTTATTGTTTTATGAAGCTGTTCATGGAATCCCCATGCGAGCTTGTGAGACGATAATAGTAGCGTCCGTTTATTAGAGTAGAAATATTTATCGCATCGTCGCTGTTTTCTTTTATAATTTCTTTTGCCACAAGGCGGCCTGATAAATCAAAGAATTCAATTGTCGTTTCTTCATTAAGAGGTTTTCCTCCGTTGATATGAATGAAATTGATTGCCGGATTCGGATATGCAAACGGTGATTTTTTGTTTTCAATTTTAGCCAAGCTTGCAACTAGTTCCGATTTCAGAGCCAACTGATCGATGATTAGCGTACTTCCGTCACAAGCGAAATCATATGGCCATCTTGAAGAGGACGCATCAATTCGTAATGTGTCAGGCGTTGACTGACTGTAAATCGGAATTTCGACGTATGTGTATTGAGTAGCGGTTGTTAAATAAACACCTGAACCGCCAATTGGAACCGCGTTTGCAGATAATGAAACACCAAAGTAACTCGTATCCGTGCACGGACCTGAATATTTGTACCAGCCGATTAATGTATCAACCGTTTGATTGTAAGGGATACCGCCTACTGCACCGTTTTGTGTGCTATGTCCGTTGGTAATTCCTGAAGCTCCTAAATTTCCATTTCCATAATCAATTGTTTGAAGGCTGATGGCCGAATTTCCATCGTGAGCGTCTGTCGTTTTCGTAACGCCGTCACCATATGTTTCCCAGCCAATAATCAGGTCATGAGAATTTGTTGTCCAGTTTTCAAATTCATTATTATCAATCGGTGAGTTGATTCCCGAAAATGAAATACCATCAATTTCAAGGAAGCTTCCGTTTTCGATGCCAACATTGTCCAGTAAGTTACTCGACGTAGCAGCAAAGATTACAGAATCCGGAGTCATGTTCAGAGAGATCGGGAAGTTGAATGTTGTGAATGTGTTCTGACTACCCGTACCTTTTATTTTAAATATTGAAGAATTGAAAACAACGCCGTTTTGTTTAAATACTAACAGGATCAGGGCTGTATCATTATTCGGAATATTATACCTGTAACTTCCTGTAATAGCCGTTGGCTGTCCGTTGATCGGAATTCCGCCTTCTCCTCCCATTGGATCTCCATTCGCTATAAAAGCCTGGGCTGTATCACCGGCAATTGATACCATTGTTTGCATACGAACAGCATATCCGTTTGCTCCGGTTACCTTTGTAACAGGCGTCAAACCTGTGTTAAAAGATTCCTTGTTGCCACTCTGCCAGCCTGTTGGCTCATCAAATGAAGTTGAATTCCAGCTTTCGAACGAATTATTCGAAATCTGAGCGATTGCCGAGAGGCTTAAAAATGAAATGATAACTACTGAGTACAATTTTTTCATTTGGGTTCTTTAATAATGTTTTTGATTTATTATCGTTCGAAACGGTAGCAGCGACTAAAGAGTTATTTAAAACTGCGAATTGAGAAATTTCAAAAAAGTAAGATTTGCTGTTCTCCGTAACGCAAAAATTTTTGAGAAAAGATTGTAAACACGAAATGGAATGATTTAATTGGAAAAGGTTTCAAAGTGAGCCAAAAAATATTATCAAAATTTTATGGTATTTGGCTTTATAAACAGAAACTAATTGATAAAAAAACTGTAAGAAGTGTTAAGTATTTGTAAAGAAGTTTTAAGTTAGAATAGTGAAAAGATCAAACAGGCTGATGAAGTATTCGATTTTATTGTTCCTGTTACTACCTTATTTTCTGTTTTCTCAAACTTTCCGCAAAAAATATCACGGAAATATAGGGCCATATCCTATTACCCTCACCCTGGTCAGTAAAAGCGGAAACCTAAACGGTACCTATTACTATGATTCATTTGATGACCCGATCAGTATCCGCGGATATGTAACCGGAAAAAGTATCAGGTTTCATGGTTTTGATCTGAAAGGAAATATGATCGATGAATTTATCGGTCAGCTTAATAAATACGATATACAGGGAATATGGATCGGCGAAGGAATGCAAAAGAAATATCCTTTTAGTTTAAAGGAAGTTTATGTGCCTCCACCGCCTTTAGTCAGATTCTTTTCGATTGAACGGGTGCTTTTAATTTTGCTCGGACTTATAATTACAGGAGCCGCCGCCCTATACATATATATAAGAAGGACTAAAAAAGTTCCTCGCTGGCTGAACAAGGTCGAATTGCAATTTATGCGGCTTTTTACTCCTCAAAGGATAGGCTATCAGTTCGAAAGATACATGACCGACCGTCTTGATCCGGGTAAATATCATCTTGTCGAATGGAGGAATTTTAGCAAGAAAAAATTCAAATTAAGCACTTACTCTCCGGGTCTGGTATTTGAATTCAAAAATGCAGGCGGAGAACGAAGCCGTTTCGGTATTTCCTGCCGCTTTTTTGAGAAAGCCGAAGGCGATAAACTTCTACTGGGAAAAGAAACCGTAAAATTCGATCGTGATAAAGAAGTCTTTGTCGCCGTTGGTATTGGCGGAAAACCATCAGCTCCCGAATCGGTTTATTTGATTCCAATCGAGAACGTAAAAGGAAATATCGTCAGCCTGAAGGATATTGCCGGCTTTAAAATTCAGGGAGCAACTGTTGAATACGATCCGGGTAAAAAGATCATTGCTTAACGGAACCTCTAATAACCTCTCGTTGCTTAATATTTATGTTGAATTTGAAAAGAAATAATATTTTACAACTTGATCTTTTTCTTCCATACTTCGTTGCTCCTCAGTTTGATACTTAGCCTCAGTATCATCCTTCGTCGCGCCTCGTCTGGAAGAAAAATCTCTGCGTATTAAGCGAACGATAGGTTATTAGAGGTTCCCTTAATTTATTCCGCTGTTTTAATCATCTTCTGAATGTAAACACCCGTATTTGTTTCGATCGAAATGAAATAAATACCTGCAGAAATCCGGCTTGCATCAATCACCGCATCTGAATTCATTACTTTCTCAAATTGTTTTCTGCCTGTGTGATCAATGACCGTGATCTTTTTGATCTCTAAACCTGAATTGACATGTAAATAATTCTGAAAAGGGTTCGGAAATAAACCGACTTGCTCGGATTCATTTTCAGAAGCAATTCCCACCCAGTTGTTTTCATCAAAGCGAACAACTCCATGCGCATTTGTTCCCATCCATATGATGCCGTTCTTCTCCTGTGCAACGGAGAAAACAAGATCATCGGGCATCGGACTGTTTTGCGTATCCCACCAGGTGAAAAAACTTCCCGTCTTTTTTACAAGGCCGTGGTCAAATGAACCGACATAAATATTCTGAAGCGAATCAATCAACAAAGCATTGAATGAATTGCTTGGAATACCCGAAGTGCTCGTATTGAAACTATAAAATGTCGAACCCAATCCGCGCACTAATCCGCCTGCGGGACAGGCCACCCATAAAAATCCATTCACATCCCTCTTTAAATCAAACATGGAATTATCAGGAAATGTATTGGTTGGTACATTGTAAATGGTAAATGTGTCATTCACCATCCACAATAATCCGCCATTAATCGTCCCTACCCAACGCGATGTGTCATTTACAATTTCAACATTCGAAACATGATTCACCGGAATGTTTGAATTGGTTATGTTATAAACCGTCCATGTTGTTCCGTCAAAATAATTTAAGCCATTGTTGGTACATATCCATTTGTTGCCCAACGAATCAATGGTAATTTTCCTTACAAAGTCTGATGCAAGTCCGGAGTTTGCCGGAATATAATTTTGCCATGTTGTTCCGTCGAATGTGCAAATACCTCCCGACTGAGTGGATATCCACGCAACACCGTCAGAGTCAAACACAAGATGTTTAATCGAATTATCGCTGATGCCGGAATTAGTTGTGTTATAAATTGTCCAATTCGTATCGTTAAAAACGGCCAGACCAAATTCAGTACAAAACCATTTTCTATTTAAACTGTCAATCGCAATGTAACGGACCTGGTTGTCGGGCAAAGGCGAATTGAACCTGTCATAGTTTACAAATGCCTGGGCAGATACAAGAAGCGGCAATATGATTAATGCGATGAAGAGGGTCAGTGTTTTCATTTACTACGAATTCGTATTTCTTTTAAAAATAAAAAACCTCTGAAAATCTTTTTGTGAAGCGATTTTCAGAGGTTTCATTTTAGTTTTTCTTATTAGTTAATAACTACTTTATGATAATAGTTTTTCCCTGATGAAAGAATGTGAACATTATAAACACCTCTCGAAAGTTGTGAAATATCCATTGTCTCTTTTACTGTTACACTTCCGGCTGCAATTTTCTTTCTCATTGAAATTTGTCCGAGTGAATTGATTAACTGAATTTCACAATCATTGTCAGTGCTCTTGAATGATACTGTTAATGCATTCTTCGCGGGATTCGGATAAACTGATATTGATTTTAGGAATTCCACATCTGAAGCGGATGTCGGATTTAATACAACGGCCTCAACAGGTACACGGGGACTTACGCAGTTGTGATCAGGCAACTTAATTTTCCAGTCGTAGAAGAAATAGTAATACTCATCTCCGGCAGTAGTTGTTTTTATACTGCAGAAATTCGCGATGTCGAATGGAAATCCAACATTAATATTCGCAGGATTGTTTCTGTATAGCTCAGCTGTTCCTCCGCGAGTGAGGTAATAATCGTTGCCCGGTTGTATCAGCATGTCAATCACAGCCGTATTCTGTCCCGCAACAACAGGAACTGTTACAGCCTGAAGCAATGTGCTTGATTTGCGGAGTTCAACAACAATGTTTTGTGCAATCGGTGAGTAAATTACAACAGAGTGTAATATGAATGTGTTATAACAATCGAAGATCATTGACTGATCACCATTATAATATCCGCCAATACCGCCCACAATACTGTCAGCCAAGCCTGTGCTGAATGATGCTCCCGGATGTGTTTCAACTGCTTCAGCATAGAATGTGGTAGTAGAGTTAATAACAGGAGTGTTAAATAAATTTCCTGTTGCAAGAATTGTATCTCCGACAGGCTGTGCATACCAGTTAACCGTAAATGGAGAAGTCGCATTCAATACTGCAGTCCCTGCTGCAGGAATCGTATCGTTTTCACCGACAGGAGAAGAAGGCGGACTTGTCGTATTGATGGTTACCGGCAATGAAGCGGCACTGCCACACTGACTGTTTACCTGTACACTGTAATTGCCGGGAGTAGAAACAGAGATTGATTTAGTGGTGGCGCCATTGCTCCACACATAAGTATTATCTACCATTGGACTTGCAACAGTAAGAGTAACAGATTCGCCCGGGCAAACATCGGTGAGGGAGTTTTCAATGTTAATCAACAACGGCTCGGAGTTTAAAGAGTCGAGTTGTTTTGTAATTGTGAATGGTGCTGCATAAACGTTATTCGTCTCATCTTCTTCGAGGAAAAAGTTATTCGGATCCACTTCACATACTATCCAATAGTCGCCATTGCAAAGTCCTTTCGGAAGATCGATCCACATTCCGTCAAGCGATGTCCAGTAAACATCCATATAGCCTGAAGAAATTCCCTGCATTACCGGAGAGCAGCCATAGTTACCTCCGCCAAGTCCGTAATTCGGAAAATCACTGTTCGAGTTCAATGCAATTGTTCCGGAAGTATCCATACAATGGTCGGGCCAGCCCTGACATGTTCCATAATCCATTACACAGAATGCAAGTTTTGAACCTGCTCCGATTAACGGCCAGTTAAGCGGATTGGCTTCAGTTGTATCGCGTGTACGTAAAGTATAATTTCCCCAGTTGTCAACATGCATGTGACCGTGAGTCGGGTGATATGTCATCGTTCCCGCAAAGCGATCCCAGTATGTCATCGTTGACCCGTTCTTATGATAGATCCTCTGATTGATTACAATTCTCGGATACGTCACTCCGTCGGGACAAATAGCAGGCGCTGTACCGACAAATGTATCAGTACCACAGACGAAAATATTCGTAGCATGAATTTCTAAAGGTCCCATTCCCGGATTAGGCGTGGATACCGTTACTTTCAAACGACCATTGTCAACACCGTTTCCCGTTTGCGAATACTCGATAATTCCGTACTGAGTATTGTATTGATAAAATGGAGGATGACCGAGCTGAATATCCGGCAACAAATCACAATCAGTCTGTGCAGAATCTCTGCATTGACAACTTGTTGCATTAGTTGTTGTGCATTGCGCATTCGCGAATGAATAAGACACAACAGCTATAATTACGAGTAATAGTTTTTTCATAACTGGATTTACGTGAAGTATATGATTGACAGAGAGAGGGCTACAGGGCATGCAAGGTAGCGGATTTCGGGGAAAATCCTAATTTTCTTTGCTGGTCAGGATATGCGGGAAAGTGAATTTAAAAAGTACGAAAAGGGGAGGCTGTCATGAAAAAATCCCGTTAAAACTAAAATTGAAAAAACTCAAAAAGCGCTAAAAAACAGAATTTTTTCAATGAAATCCTGTTTTTTAGAACGCAAACTATTATTCTTTAATAATTTTTCGGGTGAAAACCCTGTCAGTCGAATAAACAACCAACTCATATATTCCGGCTGCAAATCCGCTTAAAGGAATGTTTTTAAGAACACCGGCAGCTACAGTTTCAAAATGGATCATCTTCCCGGTTGCATCGTATAGTTTAATCGTATAAAGTGTATTCTGATTATCATGAATAATAACATTCAGCTGGTTGTTTGCCGGATTAGGGAAAACAAAAATCTTGTTTGATGATAAATTTTCATTCAATCCGGTTTCATTATAATATACCGTGTCTGAATTGGCAGAACAACCGTTTGAATCAGTTATAGAAACAAAGTAATAACCATCAAGTGTCGCTTTAATTTGCTGCGTTGTTGCAAACGGATTAAATAAAGTTCCCGTGCTGCTGTAATACCATTGATAGCCTGCTTCAGCAGGTACGGAAAGACTGTCACTGTTCACGATCACAACGGGAGAAAGTGGAAGCGGATTGACGGTTACAGTTGTATTTATACAGGAAGAGTTACAGTTTGCATTTTCCGCTCTGACATAATATGTATCAGAAGTTGTGGGAAGTAAATCTAATGCCGGGCCTTGTCCGAAAGCGGTACCACCGCATGAATCAGTATACCAATACCAAAGTGCGCCTGATGAAAGGGTTCCGTTTACATTCAGCGTTACACTGTCACCAAGGCAAACAGAGTCATTGGATAAAGTAATTGAAACCGGTGCTGAAGGAGCAGCAGACAAAATTAATGAAGTTGAAATGCAACTTGAAAAGCAAGCCCCGTTTTGCGCTCGCACAAAATAAGTTGTTGGTGATGCGGGATTAACAACTATTGTTGAACCGGTACCTGTCGCGGTTCCGGCGCATGAGTCGGCATACCAATACCATCCTGCTCCGCCTGAAAGTGTTCCGGTAACGGTCAATGATGAATTGCTGCCCGGACAAATTGTATCCGGATTTGCAACAGCGGAAACAGGTGCGGTTGGAGGCGTATTCACAGTAACCGTTACACTTTTGCATGATGAAATACATGTGCCGTTTTCAGCTCTCACATAATAGGTAGTTGTTGCTGATGGTGTAACATTCACCGAAGTACCTGATCCGATATGTGTTCCGCCGCAAGCTCCCTGGTACCATTCCCAGGTTGCAAATTGTGAAAGTGTACCAACCAGATGAAGTGTTGTTGAATCACCATTGCATAACGGATTTACTGAAGCAGAAGCGGACGTAGGCGAAAGCGGTGTTGAACAAATGTATTTCGCGCATATTCTAAAATCGGTGCCGAATTGATTTCCTGCCCAGTCGTAAACCCGAATATAATAGGTTGTTCCCGGTGTAAGTGTAACTGTAAATTGTTCAGTACCTCCCGCGCCGGTAGTATCAATACACCTGATTAAATTAAGATTACCGCAAGCGCCGCCGTAAAGACCAACAATTAAATCAGTATTCGTTCCCGATGATCCTGTGATTTGAACAACATTTTGTGTCGGAGTAATTGAATACCACAGGTCAAGTGCATCCTGTGCCTGTGCGCCTGAACAATTCGACGGATTTAATGATTGCGTTGCGGCGCATAAGTCACCGTTTGTATACGAACATGTGCTTCCGATTGAAAGTGATGTTGCCGAAGCACAGCCATTGTTAGTATTGCCGACGCAATTTTGTGAAACGCAAATGGCAAAATCAGTTCCGGTGGTATTGCTGTTGTGGTCATACACCCGAATAAAATATGTGGTTCCGGCTGTTACAGTGGCGTTGATCGTCTCTGTTCCGCCTGAGCCTGTTGCATCGGAACAATCCATAAGAGTAAGATTCCCGCAGGTTCCCGAATAAATACCAATCACCGCATCTGTAGCCAGACCTGAAATACAATTTATGTTGACGGAAGTTTGCAGCGGAGTGAATTTATACCAGACGTCGTATCCGTTTGCTGCCGTAAAACCATTGCAGTTAAATGGAGCCATCGTTTCTGTGGAGCCGCACAGGTTTCCCGGGGTATAAACGCAATTGGATGAAACACTCAGTGTCGCCGGAGAAGCGCAACCATCATGTGCGGGAACCGGACAGGCGGTGCATGATGTGCCAAGACAAGCGGCATGATCTACGAGGTAGATAATCGTATCACGCGGATACGGTCCAAATCCGTTGTTGAAATTAATGCCTGTCGAACTGAGGTGACAATAACTCATGATTGTTCCGCCGTTCACGGGAGTTGGTCCGGGCGGACAGCCACCTTCTGTGGTATAGCAATCATCCAGTGCTCCAATCGGCCACCCGCAATTATGCGTATGATAGGATCCGAGTGTGTGACCGATCTCATGGGTCATTGCTTCAATGGTCCATGAATAAGACGGGACGGTTTGAAAATTGAAATTCACATCGGCATAGGAGTAATGGAATGAAGAACATAAAGCGTCGGCCCATGCAAGACCTCCGTAATTGTTGTCTTTCGCGACAAGCTGAGCCGCGTCGCCATTAAACGTAAGTCGGGTCGATTTGAAAGTGTTTAACTGGTCGGAGGAGTTTGCTCCGTTATAAGGATCATTCGTAGTCCAGATATAAACCTGGCTCATTGCCACGCTTATGTTATCATTGGCGAAAAGAGTCTGAATATTATTGTGTACCGCTGTTATCCAGTTTGTCGTAACAACAACATCGCTGCCATTATCATCATATAAACGATTGTCAACTTCATAATAAATTCTTGCACATTTATTCGTTGATAAGGCTTGTGTGCGAAGACCTTTTTCAGCTGTTAACGCGGCAGGTTCTTTTTCAGTTGTATTGCAGAAATCAGGAAAAGGAAGAAGAATGTCTTTGTCTGAATAAATCACATACTGCGAATTGTTTCCCGGTGTTTTTAGTTTTCCGATAACAATGTTTCCATGGGCATTGTCGGAAATCGTACCGTACAATTCTCCATTGAAAAAACTGAATGCGGAAATTGAATTCGGATTGTTTCTGATGATCCCCCTGTAATAAACTCCCGGTGTATATGGATAAACTTTATTTTCACCTGTAACAACCGTAAAATCATCAGTAAAGATTTTTGAACGAACGAGATCAACGGTAATTGTTGTGCCTTCAAACGGTATGCTGATTGAAATGGCTTCAGGGCCGCTGCTTACAAGAGCTCTGAGTTTTCCCGGAATAATTTCTGCCTGCGTTCCCTTCGACAATTCATTTTTAAACGGATCGTCGATCGATTTTACATTTGAAAAAACATCGTAAGGATAGAATGAAACATTCAATTGATGCATTCGCTGAACCTCTTCTGCGACGGGGCGATTGGCTGCATTAACGGTTGCAAAAAAAGCGGTAATAATGAAGGTGATGATGTAATTTTTGGACATTCTTTGGTTTTATAATAAGGGGGTATAAAAGTACGATTCATTTTGTTTGGAAAGATGAGGGTTTTTCACATATTTAGTGCAGATATCATGAAACCGTCGGTAGATAATAGTTAGCGGGGAGGAGGGTAGCCGCCGGTTTAAGAGAATGCCATTCTCAAGGGTCACACTCACACTCCTAAACCCAACATTCACCAATCACATTTTACTTCCCTTTCCCGAATTATATATTGCATGACATAACACGGAACAAACAGAAAGCATAAAAAATATAAATCGGGAAAAGTTGATCCGGCCGGGTAAAAACTCCATGCGGATCCTTTTCCTTCAATCTTTTCTTCGGTGGGTAGTGTTCCAGCGTTCCAGCATTCCGACATTCCAACATTCCAGTACTCCAGAATTCCAATATTACGAGTTTTGAGAAATTGCCTTTGTCCTTAATCCTTAATCCTTAATCCTAAATCCTTCGTCCTAAATCCTTCGTCCTTAATCCTTAATCCTTCCTCCTTCCTCCTAATTAATTCCTCCTTTGACTTATATTTACACCATGAAAAAACTTCTTTTTCTATTTCTGATTTATTCAACAAGCATTTCCGCTCAAACGCCCGATTATGAAGGCAGTTATGTGCAATGGATGTCTCTGAAAGAGGCAATGGAGAAAGTAAAGAAATTCAACAAACCAATAATCGTTGATTTTTATACCGACTGGTGCGGCTGGTGCAAGACGATGATGAAAACTACGTATGCGAATCAGGAACTTGCAAAATACATCAACACAAATTTTTATCCGGTAAAATTTAATGCCGAAGGAAAGGATACTGTAGAATTTCTGGGTCAGAAGTATTTACCGACATCACCCGAGCCCCGCACTACGCATCCTCTTGCAATAAAACTTTTAGGCGGGAAACTTATGTACCCGACAACCTTGTTTCTGAACGGATATGATTCGACAAAAAATGAATTCCGTGTAAACATGATTGCAAACGGTTATCTTGACCAGAAGAAGATTGAACCGATATTAATTTTTGTACTTGAAAATGCAGGCAGAAACTGTTCCTACGATGATTTCAATGCCCAATTTGAAAAAACATTTTTCGATTCAACATTAAGCGAAAAGGAAAAGAAAATAAAATGGATGACTCCAAAGAGTGCATTCGAAATGCCAAACGGGAAAAAATCACTTGTGAGAATTTCGGCTGACTGGTGTGCGTCTTGTAAGGTTATGAAGACTTCTTTCATAGATTCATCTGTTGTAAAATACATTTCTGAAAAATTTAATGTAGTGGATTTCAATCCGGAGATGACCGATACCATTCTATTCAAGGGACAGAAATTTTTTAATGCGAGATCACCCCAATTGCCTTTTCATCAGCTGGCCATACAAATGGGGCGTAATTCAATTTCATTTCCTTCTCTTATTGTACTGGATGAAAACCTGGAAACAATTGACGTAATACCTTCTTACATTTCTCCTTCTTTCCTGAAAGATATCAGTCATTTTTACGGCGATGACATTTATAAAAAGAAGTCCTGGGCGGAGTTTATGCAGTCGCCGAGGTAGGGTGCAGCGCATCAGGGGTCGCTGAATCCTGGCATTCCGCATTCACCATTCCAGATTCCAATATTCCAGTATTCCATATTCCATATTCCATATTCCAGGTTGCCTACATCGTCATCGACCCGTAACCCGAAACCCGAAACCCAAAACCCGAAACCCGTAACCCGAAACCCGGAATACTGGAATGTTGGAATTGTCAGAACCCCACCCCCACCCCCCCCTGCTTCCATGTTCCCAACGATTTCCTATCTTCGTCCCCCCAAATTCAAACCAAATGAAAATAAAGCACACCTTAATTATCGGATCACTTGTATGTGTTTCCGTTGCCGCAATCGCGCAAGAAAAAAAGACAACAACAAAGCCTGCACCTGCAAAGGCAAGCGCAGCACCTGCCAAAGTTGAAGCACCTTCTCCTGAAGCAGCCGAAAAAGCCTGGATGGCCTATATGACTCCGGGTGAAATGCATAAAATGCTAATGGCTGACGAAGGCGAGTGGCAGGAAGATTTAACATTCTGGATGGCACCCGGTCAGCCTCCTACAACTGCGGAAGCGACTTTTACAAACAAGTCTGTTTTCGAGGGAAGGTATATGGAAAGCTTTCACAGAGGAACTATGATGGGAATGCCGTTTGAAGGCAGATCCATAATCGGGTATAACAACGTTACTAAAATGTTCGAAAGCACATGGTTTGACAACATGAGTACAGGAATCATGTATATGAAAGGTACTTATGATTCAAAAAAGAACTCGATTACCTACATTGGAAAATCTGTTGATCCGGTTTCAGGAAAAGAGATTCCGGCCCGCCAGGTGTTTACCATTAATGATGAGAATTCAAGAGTACTTGAAATGTACGAAACCAGAAATGGCAAGGAAATGAAAACGATGGCCATTAAAATGACAAGAAAATAATAAACTAAAAAAAAAGGGTAGGGGTAGAGACGCTATGAATGGTGTCTCTACCCCTTCTCTTTTTTATTTTCTTATCGTTACCTTTGCGGACTAATTTATTATTCAATGTCAAAAGCAATTATTCACACAGAAAAAGGTGATATGAAGGTAGAGTTCTATGACAAGGACGCTCCAAACACAGTAAAGAATTTTTTAGATCTGGCCAAAAAGGGTTTTTATGACGGATTAACGTTTCATCGTGTCATTCCCGGTTTCGTAATTCAGGGTGGATGCCCCGATGGTACAGGAGCGGGTGGTCCGGGTTATAAAATCAAGTGTGAACTTACAGGCGGCAATCAATTTCATGACAGAGGCGTATTGTCTATGGCCCATGCCGGACGTGACACCGGAGGTTCTCAGTTTTTCATTTGTCACAGCCGTCAAAACACGGCACACCTCGATCGTAATCATACCTGCTTCGGTAAAGTTGTAGAAGGATTAGATGTTATTGATGCCATTCGGGCGGGAGATGAAATAACGAAGGTTGAGATATTGGAAAATGAATAATAAAAATTTCATAATTGTATTGTTTGCATTTTTTGTATCAAATGCATTCGCGCAATTAACCGTTAATCAGCTTCAGCTTTCTTTTGGTAATGTGTATGAAAATGCTCCTGATAGCATGCAGCTAACCATTACCAATAATACAGGTCGTAATGTTACAGTTACGAATATCAGATTTTATGAAACATACGGTGTTCCCGCATTCAGTACCGGTGCGGGATCATTTGTTATTAATAACGGAAGTTCTGCTTCAATCTGGATCAGGTTTTCACCACGCCATAATATTTTCCATAATTCACAAATGGTTATTGAGAATGATGGTTTGCAAGGCGATATTACAGTTGATCTGGTTGGACAGGGAAAATATTCAAACACATATTACAGTCTTTCCGAAAATCTTTCCGAAGAAAATCTCAAAACAATTTTGGGTGTGATAACAGGAAACGGTTATGTATCTCTTGGCTACAACATCGCACGCGATGAAATGTTCATGGATATAGACAATAAAAAAACAAACGGGCAGGGCGCGGCACAAAACACTCTTGAATGTGTCTATACCGGTCGGGAAGCAATTGGATATACAGACAGAACAGATTGCCAGACAAATTATTCATTTAACACAGAACATACACTCCCTCAATCGTTGTTTAGCAGTTCGGAGCCCATGAGATCCGATTTACACCATCTTTTCCCGACAGATGATAATGCCAATGGCCAGCGTGGGGATAATCCCTTCGGCGTCGTGACTAATCCGTCGTGGAATGTCGGAGGATCAAAGTCAGACGGCTTTACTTTCGAGCCGCGTGACCAGCAAAAAGGAATCGTTGCACGAGCGTTGTTTTATTTTGTGTTGCGATATCAGAACTATAACAACTTCGTTACCTCACAGGAATCAATTTTGCGTACCTGGTATCAGAATTTTCCGCCAACAGCAATAGATCAAACCAGGAACAATGATATATATGCCGTTCAGCATAACCGGAATCCATTCATTGACTACCCGGTTTTTCTCGAACGCATTCATTCAATAACATCAAACTCGATTGCTCCAATTGTCAGTTCGATAGATGTTCCGGAGGATACTATCATTTACGGAACGATCCCGGTCAGCACTCCCGTTACGTATAATTTTGTTGTTGTAAATAATGGAAATACACCTGTGAGTTTTACAAATTTCAGTTTGTCGCAACCGTCGGTACTTGCTTTTGCGACAGGTGCTCCCGATACGACATTGGCTCCGGGAGAAGGATTGAATATTAAAATTACCTGTAATACGGCATCGACAGATTCTATCCGCGCATTTCTTACGTTTAACACAAATTCGACCGGAAATGTAAATGTCTCCGTGCCTATTTTTGTGAACGATAATATTTTCAATTCGATTGTAGAAAATGAAAGCTCTTTCAAATTGTTTCCTAATCCCGCCCGGGATCGAATTAATCTTTCATTCGAAAATGAAAATAACCAACGATGGATTTTTACGGATATGACCGGAAAAATAATCAACCAGGGTATTACTAATCAGATCGACGTGAGTTCATTCGATCGCGGATTATATATTTTAAAGATTTTCCAGAACGAAAGTGTGCAAAGCAGGAAAATAATTTTGCAATAGTCTTTGACAAATCATTATGCAGCCTGACACGATAATAAAAGAAATAGGACTGTATCGTTGTCCTGTCCGTTTAAAGGATCCTTTTATTATTTCACTGGGCAAGCTTGAATTTGCGGATAATGTAATTGTCAGAATCCGCACCTCGGGCGGACTCATTGGATTCGGCGAAGCGAGTCCGTTCCTGACCATACACGGCGAAAGCGGCGAAACGGCAATGGCTATCGGCAGACTGATAGCCGAAAAACTGGTCGGTTGTGAGGCGACAGATTTTTCAAATTGTATGCGCATCATGGATTCACTGGTATATGCGAATACATCCATCAAGAGTGCATTTGACATCGCGCTTTATGATATTGCCGCACAAAACAGCAACATGCCTTTGTACAAATTTTTAGGCGGAGAAAATGATAAGGAAATGTTTACCGACTATACGGTAAGCATAGGTGAGGCGGGAAGAATGGCAAATGATGCGGAGAAGATTGTAAGGAATGGTTTCATTGTTGTGAAAGTAAAATTGGGCGGAACAGAGGAGGAGGATTTTATTCGGATGAAATCCATTCGTGAAAAAATCGGAAATACAATTCCGGTTCGCATCGATGCAAATCAGGGGTGGAGTAAAGAAACGGCAATAAGTCTTTTACACAAATTCGAACAGTTTAACATAGAGCATTGCGAAGAGCCCGTGTCACGTCACAATTTTTTATCACTTCCCGAAATAAGATCACAGTCGAATATTCCGATCATGGCCGATGAATCATGTTTCGATGAGCGTGATGCGCAAAGACTGGTGAATATAAATGCCTGCGATCTGTTTAACGTCAAACTCGGAAAATCTTCGGGTATTTATAAAGCGCGAAAGATTGTTGAAGTGGCGGAGAAGGAAGGAATAAATATGCAGGCGGGCGGATTTTTAGAATCCCGGCTGGGGTTTACGGCAATGGCACACGTCGCATTAAGCAGCAAACGTTTTTTGTTTTTCGATTTTGACACTCCGCTTATGTTTGTTGAAGATCCGGTGGCAGGCGGAATTAAATACGGCGAAAGTGGAAAAATTGTAATTCCCGAGGAAGCGGGATTGGGAGCGAGGATTGAGGAGGATGTGCTTTCCTCATTAAATAACGTGATTATTAAATAATATATTTCATAATTTAAACCTTTCACATTCCACAACAATGAAAAAATTATTTTTCGTAATATTTATATCAGGCTTTCTTTGTTCCTGTTTCAAACCGAAAGCGAATTTTGAAGTAACGGATTTTGATCCGATTTCAAATTTTAAAACCACCAATGATACACTTTTGCTTAATTCTGATTTGACAGATGCCATATTGAACGGAGTGACTTTGCCATCAATACAACAAACTCCCGGAGGATATTTTAAGATCAGCTTTAGTATAACCAATCTCAAAGATTCATCACAGAAATTCGCATACAAAATATTTTATCAAAACGAATCTTATAAATTTAATGAGTTCTTTAAAAGCAATGATTCTGTAATTTATAATGAACAATCGGGCAACAACTTTTATGGGAGCTGGGAAAATGCAGAAGATAGTTTTCATGTGACATCTGTTATTTCAAATGATACTAAAGCACACCTGATCACTGATTCTTTCAGAATAGTTGGGAACCCCCGTAATGAATCTAAATATTTCGGAGCTGAGACAGCGCTTTTTCAATTAACGGAGGAATTAATTCAAAAGGGGATGGGTGATATCAGGAATAACCCGGAATGGTTTAAGAGTATTCTTGAAAAAGCGAAAGCGAATAAAATAAGTGTAGACGATCAATTGCGCAGAGACGCTCTTTGGATCATTAATGAAAATACTCAGAAAGGGAACTTTAATAATCGTTGGAAGCGAAATCCTCGAATGGGTAATTATAGTTTTTTATTAGTTGTTGCACCTGTTGATCAAATGGAAAAGTTGTCGCCCCATTTGAAACACATCAGTAAAGAACAGAATGGAAAATTTATTAACCCTTACTTTGATTTGTTATATAATAAGGATTTGGGTCCGGGTAATGATATAGCGGTTATTAAATCGGTCAAAGTATTAAAGACAAAAACTGTTTTTGAACCGGGCTCAGGAATATTTATTGACAATAATAAATATAATTCAACTAAATTTGACACTTCATATTTTTCGGAAAATTGTAACAATAGAATAGGTTTATTTAAAAAAGCGCAGTTCGAACAATTTTTTCATAATGTCAATATGAACTATAAGATGAATAATGTTCCCTTGATATATGATGTTACAGGAGAAAATTACAGCCAGGCAGATTATTTGAATAATGCAAAAAAGTCAGAGAAAGAAAAGTTGATTAGTGATTACGTGAAAATAACCAGGTCTCCAGGCAAAACAGTTAATTCCGACAAACAAAATAATTTACTTCAAATGAAAACTCCGGGGTATAAAAATGATTTTATTAAAGAAAATGTCGGAATAAGTTCGAGAGTAGGTTTTACATATGGTAAATTCATCGCAAAAATTAAATTTCCCAATATTATCAATACAGAAAATGTGTGGAACGGATTAACCTGTGCCTACTGGCTGAAGTTTCAGGAAGCGAGTGACTGGAACAACAGGACAATTTGTGATAGTCTCGGATATATTCATAAGGGAGATGCGGGTCCTGACAGTCGCAGACTAAAGACAACATATTATTCGGAAATAGATTTTGAAATACTAAAGACATCCAAATACTGGCCTGCCACATCGTATAAGGATAAAAGCAAAGTCCCTGTTGACGATGCAAAGTCGAATCATAATATTATCGTAACCTGTACAAATTGGGATATGGCATGCAGGGATCCGAAGAACTTCAGTATAGGCGCAACTGAGTTTAAGTTTTTTGATAAGAGCTATGTCCTTCACAGGTGGGATGACTGGTATCAGGCTCTGACTATCAAACATGAAATTGATCATGACGAAATATTTAACAGACCATTCTATTATGAAATTGACTGGCAACCCGAAAGAATTGTCTGGAGAATCGGAAGCGATCTTGACAAAATGATTGAAGTTGGATATATGGATAATTCAGTTTCTTCGATTCCGGATAATCAAATGGTCGTTGTTTTTTCCCAGGAGTTTCACGATTCAAAATGGTGGCCTCTATCACCATTTGTACAGGACATGATTCCGTTTCCTAAAAATGATATTAAGTGTGAAATTCTTGAATTGTTTGTTGAATAACAGAAAAATTTGATAGAAGAATTTTAATGATTTGTATTAGAGTTTTCGCTAGGTTGAACTAAGCGTACCGCAGCTTCGCATATTAATTTCTCTTATACAGCCGAACCCTTTCCCCATCTTTATAAACTTCTGAATAATTATTTTTCAGATGATTTATTATTCCGGCCGAACAACTATCTGTTAGTTCCCTGTGATACCATAACATCACATAGTCAATGTTATGACCGGTTGTTTTTTCAAACTTTTTAATGTCGGCGCACAGGGGAAGATCACCGGTAAACTCGCCTAAAATACTGATCGGACTTTTATCTTTTTTCCATTCAACCGGAAAGTGCGGAGTATTTGCTTCGTAATTATCGAGCACTAAAATATTTTTCTGAGTGCCTATGTAATTTGATAAATTATGATGCAGCCAGTTTCCTCCATAATTCAGCGGAAGCACAATGGAGTTTGCTTCCATATGCTTTTGTACTTCATTCATTCCGACGGCATCTTCATTTAAAAGTTTCATGAGCGGATACATGTAATTCATTTTAAGAATTACACAGGTTGCAATTGCAATGACAATTAAAAAGTTTACAATGCGGGGATAATCCACAACGGATAAAAAAACGGCGAGAAATAAATAAAACAAAAGTAAAAATCTGAATTTCACGACACCGCCCGAAGCAGCTTCGTCGGGAATTACAAAATAGCATAGCAGCATCAGCAAAGTGCATGTCAGCCAGAAAGGATACTTTTTATAAAACGGAAGATTACGATTGTCTTTTGCGGTGAATGAAATAATTATCATGAGTATCAGCAGCATGACGAACAATCCAAAAACTACCTGCGCATAAATAAGTTCGGGGTCATAGGTAAGCGTCATCAAAAACCGGATGTGATACAGGAAGTCAACCATCTCTTCAAATGTCACCGGAGACGCTTTGCCGGGCACGCTGATCTTGTTCGCGAAAAATATTACCGTAAAAATCAGCACCGGTAAAAATGCCAGAGCCACTCCGGCGAAGTGATTGATAAATTCTTTCTTCCGGTCGGAAGGAGTTTCCAGGAATGAAAATAATAATGCTGTTGCAACGACAATCATAAACACCCCTAACGCAAGCAGATGTGAAAAATACAGCAGTACGCTGTAGATGAAAATGCGAATGAAAAGAGGATTGCCTCCTTCTCTTATTCGCGGAATGACAGATGAAATTGCAAGCATTAAAATGGTAATTCCGGCCAGAAAATTATATACACCCAGGTAAAAGAAGATGCTATAGACAAACGGAATTGATAGAAATGCAAGAGCGGCAGATTCACGGTTGATACGGGTTATTAGCCTTAGGAAAAACATCGGGAATAAAATGATGTATCCTGCGAGAAATAATTTATCTGAAACGGCCGATGAAAATATCGTTTTAAACAACAGCAAAACAAAATGCCCCATCCAGTTAGGTTCCGGAAAGGTTTTTAAAATCAAAAAGTCTGAAGCAGGAGATACGCCCTTCAGAAGCTGACGAATCAGATCCGCATTGTAGACGTGCGAAGGTCCGTCGTGAGAAACAATGTAGGTCAGAGTAAACAACGGGAACAAAAGGAATGCAAGAAGAAGGAAGAATGGAATCTTCAGAACGGTTAAATTCATTCCTCCCCTGTAAAATGGGTTCATGCCGCCAAGGTAGTTTTTTGGCAAATATTGGCCGAATGTCATCGTGGCAGGAGGGAAACCCCTTATTCCATCTCCTTTTCGGACTTGAACTATATCAGGCCAGGATAAATTATTCCCTACTGGCCAAAAAAGATTTCATTAGTATGTGGTTTTTGCTATTTTTGGTAGTTAATCTCTCTATCCCTCTAATCAGTTCACCAAAAACATTCAGTTTCATGCGTGAAAATTACCTCCGTAAAATTCTTTTATTATTTCTATCACTCTTCTGTATCACTGTGTTCGCGCAGGATATAAGCGTTGTCGGAACGAACAACGTAAATAAAATGAAGAAGCAGGGACAGCTTACCGGTATGGAACATTATACCAACCGGAACGCAACCCCTTTACAGATGCAGCCTCCGGTTGCCCCTAACACCCCATTAATTACTACCGCATGTGCATGCTGGATTCCCCGGGATGCAACCTGGCAGGTGGCGCAGTTTGATGGTTCAGGTGGCAGCGGCGGACCGGGTTTACCGCCCGATTATCGCAATGATGACTGGTCTACGGTTGCAATTCCGCTGCCTTTCCATTTTTGCTTTTACGGGCAGACGGTTGACTCAATTTACATCAACAACAACGGAAACGTGTCCATCGGTGGCGCCTATTCCACCTTTACCGCGCTTTCATTCCCCGACACTTCATACACGATGATCGCTCCTTTCTGGGCCGATGTGGACACACGCGGACCCCTGAGCGGAATTGTTTATTACAAAATTGCTCCTAAATACATGATTATTCAGTGGGAGAACGTAGGCTACTTTGGTACCCACGATGACTTACTGAATACATTTCAGTTAATCCTGACCGATGGAACCGACCCAATCATTAACATCGGCCAAAACGTTGCATTTTGCTATAAAGACATGCAATGGACTACCGGCGATGCCTCACAGGGATCGGGAGGTTTCGGAGGCGTTCCTGCAACAGTTGGGGTAAATCAGGGTAATGGTATTGACTATATTCAATTCGGATTATTTGATGCTGCAGGATCTGTATATGACGGACCATACGGAAGCAATGACGGAGTTGACTGGCTCGACGGGCAGTCATTCGTATTGAATGCTTGTGTCAGCAGTGCCAACATTCCACCGGTATTAAATTCACTAAACGTATGTGATACAATTCATTTATGCGAGAACGATACAAACCTTCTCACGATGAATTATCTCGCACCTGAGCAGGGAGAAAATACTACCATTACATGGTTCTCGCCCGGATTTACCGGTGTTTCCGTTGTTTCAAATACGCCCGGCAATACGGCAACGCTCGTTCTTCAGATCATCGGCTCGGCTTCCAATTTAGGTTATCATACTCTTGCAGTGACCGCGACGGATAACGGTACACCTGCGGCGGCAACTTCGAATATTTTTGTCGTCGAAATCATGCCGGCACCATTGCCGAGTTATACCTACTCGCCTTTGTCGCCGATTCAGGCAAATACAGTTGTCACATTTACCAATACTTCGCCTGTCGTAGCAGGTGCCATCTATACATGGGATTTCGGTGATGGTTCCGCGCCTTCTGTTTCTACAAACGCGCTGCACAATTATGCGAATGCGGGAACATTTAATGCCGTTCTTTCTGTCACATATCCTAACGGTTGTACCACAACATATACAGAGCAAATTATTGTTACGACCTGTACACCTGCCACTTTTACTGTTACAAATCCTTGTGATGGTGATCCGTCAACAATTACGTTTACCAGTGTAGCCGGACCGGGCGCAGTCTTCACATGGGATTTTAACGGAGGAACAATTTTATCCGGATCCGGTCCGGGACCATATTCTGTTAGCTGGCCTTCTGCCGGAACATACAATGTTTCTCTCGATGTTACCGAACCTACTTGTTCTTCTGCAGTTGTTGTACCTGTAACGGTTTATCCGATACCGGCCGCATCCATTACCCCTGTTGCGCCATTGTGTGTGGGAGATAATTCAAATGTCAGCTTCAACGGTACTGCAGGCGCTATGGCAAATTATACCTGGACTTTCGGTTCCGCTACTGTTGTATCAGGCTCAGGAAGCGGTCCGTATCAATTGCAATACAACTCAGTTGTAAACGACCAGATAACTTTAATCGTTGATGAAAACGGTTGCAGTGATACAACATCAATTGCTGTTGTTGTAAATCCTATTCCGACTTCAACGTTTACAGTTCCTCCCGCAGCATGCGCGAATGATTCTCTTGTCGTTAATTTCACCGGTACAGCCGGTGCCGGCGCAACTTATAACTGGGACTTTAATGGCGCAGCTGTTAATTCAGGATCAGGCCAGGGACCTTATTCAGTAAGCTGGAACGCGGGCGGAAATTTCAACATCACTTTAACTGTTACTGAAAACGGATGTACTTCAGTTCAATCCGGATTACCTGTTGCAATTACTGATATTCCTGTTGTCAGCATTACCGCAGTACCGGCATTATGTGTCGGTGAAACAGGAAGTGTCAATTTTACCGGTGTTGCAGGTGCAGGAGCGGCCTTTAATTGGAATTTCGGAAGCGCTTCTGTTTTATCAGGTTCAGGTTCCGGTCCATATGATTTACAGTGGGTTTCACCGGGACAATATCAGGTTCAACTTTCGGTTACCGAAAACAGCTGTTCGGCTACATCACTTGTCGATGTTTTAGTTAATCCGATACCAACATCTTTATTTGCCGTAAACAATGACGCCTGTATTGATCAGCCTGTTGGAATTTCATATAACGGTTCAGCTGCGGCGAACGCAACTTACAACTGGACGTTCGGGTCAGCAAGTGTTTTATCAGGAAGCGGTCAGGGCCCATACTCTTTATCATGGAGCACACAGGGAAGTTACATGATATCTCTTACCGTTACTGAGAATGGCTGTGTTTCTCCTCAGACCGATTTGTTTGCTACCGTTAATCCGTTGCCGGTTGTTTATGCCGGTTCAAATCAGATTGTCTGTTCGGGTGTAACTGTTCAACTTGGCGATATAACAACTCCTGGTTTTCAATATCACTGGTCACCTTCACAAGACTTGTCGAATCCGGGAGTTAGCGATCCGACTGCCACAATTCAGAATTTATCAAACTCCGAGGCAATTCAGGATTATTACTTAACTGTTACCGATGCTAATGGTTGCGTAAATTCAGATACAGTAACTGTTCAGGTTCATCCGGTTCCTGTTGTCGGATTTCCAAAAGTTCCGGGACAGTGTATTGATAACAATAATTTCAACATTAATGCATTTACAAATCTTAGTACAGGAATAAATTACAACTGGCAGTTTAGCGGCCCATCAAATATTCTGTCAGCTAATACGCAAAATGTGAATGTCGTTTATTCCGCCGTAGGAACATATCCGGTACAGCTTACGGCTGATTACAGCGGTTGTCCGGCACAGCCATTTGTCGACAGCGTTACCATTTATGAAATGCCTGCTCCTGATTTCGAACCACTGGTATTAGACGGCTGCCGACCACTTTCCGTTCCATTTAGCAATCTCACTCCTGGTAATGGTAATTCATATCACTGGAGCTTCGGAGATGGTGGCACCGATGGAGTTACAGATCCTTTGTATACCTATAACACGGCCGGCGTTTACACTGTTGGACTCACTGCAGTCACAAATCATGGGTGTACTTTAGACACCATTTACCCTAATCTGATTACAGTATTTGCAGACGCGAATGCGAACTTTGTTCCTAGTCCGCCTGTTGCAAATATTCTTGCTCCAATTATTCAGTTCCAAAACAACTCTACAAATGTTTTAACCTATCAGTGGGATTTTGGCGACTCATCGCTCTTCTCGACTGACTGGAGTCCGAACCATACTTATGGCAAGGTTGGTGTTTACCAGGTTACGCTAATGGTTATTTCACCGAATGGCTGTGTTGACACCGTAAGAGGAACTGTTGAAGTGGAAGAAAATTTCTCTTTCTATATCCCAAGCGCATTTAGTCCGAACGGCGATGGTGTAAATGACTATTTCCGTGGTTATGGAGTAGCAATTGAATCTTATTCGATGAATATTTATAACCGCTGGGGTGAATTGGTTTTCAAGACAAACAATTATGATCATCCATGGGATGGCAAACTTTCTTCCGGTCCGATTCAAACTGACACCTATGTTTATCGTATCGTGCTGAAAGACCTTCATGGCCTTGAGCATACCTATGTAGGCGATGTTTCCGTCGTTTATTGATATATAGGATTAAAATTATCCGAAAGCCGGAAGATTCAGTTCTTCCGGCTTTTTTGTTAAATCTTTCCTAAAGTTTTTAAAGTTCTTTTCATTGTTCAAATTACCTTTTAACATTGTACAAAACAGCTATTGATGAAGAATATACTACTTGCATTCTCCGTACTTTTAATTTTTTCCTGTAACACAAAAAAGTCAGAAGAAAGTTCGATGAAGAATGTTAATTCAATTGTGGACGCTTATTACGAGGAGCGTCTTCAGTATTTCCCTCTCGAAGCAACAACGATTGCCGACCCCCGGTATAATGATCGTTTACCGGCAGATATTACGGATGCCTATCGCGAAAAACTGAAGAAGTTTTATCAGAAATATCTTGATGAGATTTCCGCGGTAGATGTTAAACTGATCAGTGAGCAAGAGCGGATCAGCTATGATGTTTTCAAGCGTGAAATGGAAATACAGCTGGAAGGATTGAAGTTTAAGGATCATCTCCTGCCCGTAAACCAGTTCTGGAGCATGCACATTACATTTCCAATGCTTGGTTCGGGCAGCGGTAATCAGCCGTTCAAAACCGTAAAGGACTATAACGATTTTCTAAAGAGGATAAGTGATTATGTCATCTACAACGATGCTGTGATCGCGAACATGAAACAGGGAATTAAAGAAGGAATTGTGATGCCTGCCATATTGATGGAAAGAGTGTTGCCCCAGTTAAAAGGAATTATCGTTTCTGATCCGAAAGAAAGTGTGTTCTATGGTCCGCTCAAAAATTTTCCGGCAAGCTTTACCGATGAGGAGAAAAAGGATTTCACCGAGCGATATTCTGCAGCTATTACAAACGAAATCGTACCGGCATATCAAAAACTGTATGACTTTATAAAAGACGAATACATTCCTCATTGCAGAGAGTCAGCCGGCATTTCCGAAATACCATACGGCAAAGAATACTATAATCACCTTGTCAAAGTATGGACAACAACAGACATGACGCCTGATCAGATTTTTGAAACAGGTCAGAAGGAAGTTGCGAGAATCCGTTCTGAAATGGAAAGAGTGATGCGTGAAACAAATTTTAAAGGTGACCTGAAGGAGTTCTTTCATTTCATTCACACTGATAAACAATTCATGCCTTATAAGAATGACAGTGACGTCATCAACGGGTATAAGGCCATTGAAGCACGTATGCAGCCGCAGTTAAAAGAGTTGTTTAACCTTGTTCCTAAATCAAAATTCGAAATTCGTCAGACGGAAGAATTCCGCGAGGCATCTGCCAGCGCCGAATATAACCAGGCTGCACCCGATGGTTCCCGTCCGGGAATTTTTTATGTTCCCGTTATCGACGCCACAAAATTTAATACTGTCAGCATGGAAGATCTGTTTTTGCATGAGGCCATTCCGGGCCACCACTATCAGATTTCCATTCAGCAGGAAAATGATTCGCTTCCGAAATTCAGACGCTTTGGATGGTATGGCGCTTATGGTGAAGGATGGGCATTGTATACGGAGTCGTTGGGAAAGGAACTCGGACTATACAAAGATCCTTATCAGTACTTCGGAAGTCTCAGCGAAGAGATGCATCGCGCCATTCGACTTGTGGTTGATGTAGGCATGCATTTGAAGGGCTGGACGCGTGAACAAGCAATTAAATTTTCAACAGATAATGAAGCCGAAAGTGAAAGTGAAGTAACCGGAGAGATCGAGCGTTACATGGCTATTCCGGGACAGGCTCTTGCCTACAAAATCGGACAGTTGAAAATTTTAGAAATCCGTAAACGTGCGCAGGAAAAACTCGGAGACAAATTTTCAATCAAATCTTTTCATGACGAAGTTCTTAAAGACGGTTGTTTGCCGATGGATGTGTTTGAGAGGAAGATGGAAAGATGGGAAAAGAATTACGAATGACAAATTACGAATTACGAATAGTTAAAGGTTCGACAGGCTCACGACAAGTATTCGTAATTCGTAATCCGTAATTCGTAATTGAATTAAACGTTTTCCCAAAATACCACAGCCAACAGTGTTTGTCCCACTGCCCTCAAAGTATTACGATCGATAACATCCATATCATCATCGTGCGTATGCCAGTGAGGAATAAATCCACTTCTTGTTCCCAGATCTGAATTGATTATATCTATTGAAGGTATATTCATCCGGTTCACATAGACGTGATCATCTGTTACCCAGCCGCCATCTTCGAATAAAAAATATCCGCTATATCCCAGCTGACTTGCATACTGCCATACTTTGTCAACGACGAAACCCGCTTCTGATCTTGACAAACCTTCTTTTCTGAATTGGGCGTTACGACCACCTACCATGTCAAGTAATATTCCATAATCAGCCGAATATCCAGGAACATGCAGGTTCTTTGCCCAGTACTGAGTTCCCAGCGCGTATGAATCTTCCGAGCCCTGACCTCCACCCTTCATTCCGTAGTCTTCCGCATCAAAAAAAGCAATGTCAATTCCAATGCCTGGTTTAGACTTTTGTAATTGACGGGCAATTTCCATGAGTATACCTACTCCGCTTGCACCATCATCGGCTCCCAACGGCGGTTGTTCCGGATTCACTTTATCCTGATCGGCCCAGGGACGCGTATCCCAATGTGCGAAGAGTAGAATTCGTCTTTTGTTTGACGGATTGAATGAAGCGATGATATTTCTGAATTTTAATTTTGTTCCGTCATATGCATTTACTATTCCGCTTTGTACGTAAACGGTGTCTGACCATTCTTTCATCTTGCCGATCAGATAATCGCCGCATGCGACATGTGCAGGTGTATTCGGTACACGCGGACCGAAATCGCATTGTGCTTTTACATATGCATAGGCCGAGTCTGCATTGAATTCGGGTAGAACAGGACGCTTAACTTCAGGTTGTGATTGTTTTTGCGGTTTCTTTTCGCCACATGAAAACAGAATGACAGTAATGAATAGGAATGTTATTGAAAAGTATTTTTTCATTTTGGTTGATTGATGGATTTTTTTACCACACAAAGTAATTTACAGAATACAATTTGTCTTTGCACCCTATCATCTTTGCGCCCTTGCGCCATTGCGAGAGATTTATTTTCCCACACAAAGTATTTTACAGAATACAATTTGTCTTTGCGCCCTTGCGAGAGATTATTTTATAAAATCACCTTTAATTCTTCGTCCAGCTTGTACCATCTTTCCCGTCCTTAATCTGGAAACCATAATTACTCAGAGTATCCCTGATCTGATCCGACGTCGAGAAATCTTTTTTCTGTTTTGCATTATTTCTAATGTCAAGTATTAATGACATAAGATTCCCAACATCATCTCCGCTGTCCGATTCTTCACTCTTAAACCCTAAAATATCCTGCGTAAAATCCCTGAAGAATTTTCGCAGCAATTCAAGATCAGGTGCAGAAATAGTTTCTGTGCCTGCTTTGACAGAATTAATTATTCTGACTCCTTCAAACAAATGTGCGATTACAATGGCCGAATTCAAGTCATCATTCATTGCATCATAGCAGGACTGCTTTAATGCAGGTATATCGCTGGTAGAAACAGATGATGCTTCGAGCTTATCAAGCAATTCGTTTGCATTCATTAATTTTTTCAAACCTTTCTCCGCCGCTTTAAGTCCTTCGTTGCTGAAATCGAGCGGACTTCTGTAATGAGCCTGCAATACGAAAAAGCGAATCGTCATCGGACTGTATGCCTGTTCGAGCAGCTTATGAGTTCCGTTGTAAAGCTCTTCCAGGTTAATAAAGTTGCCAAGAGACTTACCCATCTTCTGTCCGTTGATGGTAATCATGTTATTATGCAACCAGTAACGAACAGGATCTTTTCCAGTCGCAGCCACACTCTGTGCAATTTCACATTCATGGTGAGGGAAAAGTAAGTCCATTCCGCCTACATGTATATCAAAGGTTTCACCCAGATATTTTCCGCTCATTGCCGAGCATTCTATATGCCAACCCGGGAAACCATCACTCCATGACGAAGGCCAGTGCATGATATGTTCAGGTGCCGCTTTTTTCCACAGCGCGAAGTCAACCGGATTGCGCTTCTCGTCCTGACCTTCAAGTTCCCGTCTTTCATTGCCCGCTCCGGCGATCAGTTCGTCAATCACCCTTCCGCTCAGTTTGCCGTAGTTGTGAGAGGCATTGTATTTTAATACGTCAAAATAAACCGAACCATTCACGACATAAGCGAAACCATGCTCAATAATTTTTTCAATCATCGCTATTTGCTCGATGATGTGACCGGTTGCATGTGGTTCAATACTTGGTGATAATGTATTCAGTTTGCTGATTGCCTCATGATAGAGATTCGTGTACAACTGGGCAATCTCCATCGGCTCTAATTTTTCAATACGCGCCTTCTTTGCGATTTTATCTTCGCCTTCATCTGCATCGTTTTCGAGATGACCAACATCGGTGATGTTTCTTACGAATCGAACTCTGTATCCGATGTGCATGAGGTAGCGGTAAAGGATATCAAATACGATTGCAGGTCTTGAGTGGCCAAGATGCGGTGGGCCATAAACGGTCGGACCGCATTGATACATGCCCGCATAGCCTTCAACAAGCGGCACGAATAAATCTTTCTTGCGGGTAAGTGAATTATAGAGATGAAGGGGTTGCATTTACGTTGGATCTTTTAACATAAAAGAATCGTAACCATTTCGGGCCTGATTCTTTTTCAATGAAATTACTACGTTTATTTTATTGAAAGGTTGAGAGAATGTTGAATATGCTGCAACATTTCTTCTGTCATTCCCGAAAGGTCAAATTCGGGCTTCCAGTTCCAGTCTTTCCGGGCATGTGAATCGTCTATGCTTTGCGGCCATGACTGGGCATATTGTTGTCTGACGTCCGGATTGTATGTTATTACAAATCCGGGTATATGCTTTTTGATTTCGTTTGCAAGCTGTTCGGGATTGAAGCTCATTGCAGCTACATTATAGCTTGAACGAATTTTTACCTTTTCCGGATCGGCATCCATCAGAGTCAGCGTTGCCCTTAATGCATCAGGCATATACATCATGGGAAGCATGGCATCGTTCTTTAAGAAACATTCATAACTTCCTTTACGAAGCGCTTCATGAAAAATATGAACTGCATAATCGGTAGTCCCGCCGCCCGGTTCCGTTTTGTAACCGATTAGTCCGGGATAACGCAGCGATCTCACATCAACGCCGAATTTCTTAAAGTAATATTCACACCATCTTTCGCCGGCCTGTTTCGAAATTCCGTACACCGTTGAAGGTTCCATAACGGTAAACTGAGGCGTATTGATTCTGGGTGTTGTATCTCCAAAAACCGCTATTGAACTAGGCCAGAATAGTTTGATTTTTTCGTCACGGCAGATTTCTAAGATGCCGAGAAGACTATCCATATTAAGTCTCCAGGCCGATTTCATTTTTTGTTCGGCTGTTGCCGAAAGCAAGGCAGCCAGAAGATATATCTCTTTTACTTTATGTTTCCTGACAATTTCCATTACACGTGGGAAATCCAGTACATCTAACTGGTAAAACGGACCCCTGTGTAGTAATTCGTCGTCAGGCATCTTAATATCAGTAGCAATCACATTTTGATCGCCGTTAATTCGCCTTAATTCTTCGACCAGCTCTGAGCCTATCTGACCCTTGGCGCCAATGACTAATATGGTTTTCTGCATGGTACAAATGTAGGATTTAGTCTTGAGTCTTGCTTACCCATTTTAGGGTACCGGAACCAAAGAAATGTGGCTCTGAAACCGAATTTTTTACAATTATGCCCGCTTAAAACACTTTAATCACCTTAAAAACCAAAGGGAGTTAAAGGGGTCTGATTACTTAAGACTAATTTAAGTGCGTCCTTGAATATCTGATCATAAAAGCTGAATTTAGCCAACAATTAATCATTTCAAAAGCTTTAGTCATATCATTCTCAAGACTAAAGACTTTAGACTAAAGACTAATATGACCGGAAATATCCCGTATCGCAATCTGATTTTCATCCCGGTCTTTTTCTCGTTTTATATTTTATTCAAAACATTCGGTTTAAACGAATTCGTTCTCGACAGTTTTCAGAACAGGCCAATATCTATTGCTACGGCCGATGGTATCGACATCGGGGCAAGGGTGTCTATGTTTTACAAGGCGGTATTTTTCCTCTTATTTCTGCTCATTGCTTTAACCAAATTAACTCTTATCGTCGAGAAATTTATTCCCGAAGAGGAATTGAAACTTCTGAATGGAATTTCTTTGGCCGGATTCACACTTCTGCTTTTCCGTTTATTCGGAGCCGATATTCGCCCTTCCATACATGCAATTCTGGCCTGCGCCGGAATCGTTAGTGTTGGCAGCGTTTTTCACCGGGTACGTCAACGAACGGAGAAGAACTATACCATAGCATTCCTCTGGTCAGTAATTCTCGCCGTATGTGTTTTCTTCCTGCAATGGCAATTATCCCGACTGGCAAATCTGAAAAGTTTTTTTTCGTTACCATCAATACTGTTATTCGTTGGGGGAGGATTATATCTTTATTCAACCAATGTATTGAGTTTAAATTACAGGATTTTTAAGTCAACTTTCCCGTTTGTATTTATTCCGCTTTTATCTTTTGCCGCGACAGAAGTGTCCTTAATACTGAATCAGCGTGGTGTTTTTATTTCACCATTACCACTATATCTGTCAGGCTTATTATTAATCATTCTCACCGCGCTGTACTATTTTCGAAAATTCAAAGGACAACATTCCGGCCAGTCACAGATCGAGATTTTTTTCAATTCCTGGATTCCGTGGTTACTCGGGGGAATGTTGTGCGTGGCCTATTATGCACCGATCGTTAAAGCCGACGTTGATATTTTCGAAAGCGCCAACAACATTCTTCCTTTACAACAATGGTTTCAATTTGGAAAGGTTCCTTTTCTTGATTCCTTTAACGCTCATACATTGGCGGATTTTGCGCCCGGAGTATTGTATTCGTTTTTGAACGGACAAGACCCAATGGGGTATTTTGTCTACCGGTTTTTGGTACAGGTTATCGTAGTGGTGCTCGTTTATTTTATGATTTATAAAATGACGGGTGACGGATTCCTTGGATTGTGGTTTGCCATAGCATATCCTTATTTTGATTTTATACTCCCATCATATTTTAATTTGGTTCCACTCACAGTAATTGCTTTTATATCTCTGTATGAAAAGCAAACTACGGTAAGATACCTTTACTTCCTGGGCTCTTTGGTATTTATCACTATTTGGCGTGTCGACATTGGCGTGTCGATACTGATTGCAGCGGGTATATCTTTTTTGATTTTAGTATTTGCAGTTCCTGAATTTAAACTTAACAGACGTTTGCTTTACCGTGCCGGATTATTAACTGTATCATTTATGTTTGTTATTTTCCTGTTTGATATTTTTCAATCGGGCTCACAACTTTTTGTTTCTATAAACGATATTATAGGTTATCT
>CAZAON010000435.1:0-9670 GCA_964486655.1 uncultured Flavobacteriales bacterium | reverse complement strand
AGCTTCAAACGACCTTACTCTTGCTTCGATGAAAGTTTGGAAAGAAGGATTGGATTTAGTGGAGCAGGCAAGAAAAATAGAACCGAACATAGACTACAAAATGGGAGTCATTGATTTTGCGAAGAAGAATGGTTCTGATGTTGCATATGGATTGAATGATGACAAAGCTCCGATGGCAATGAATACACCAACTCCTGTAGTTATTCAAACTCAGGGGGAAAATGCTGTTGCTACAGATGATAAATCATTGGTTGCTTCGAATACAACAAATGCTAATGAAAGTCCGGAAGTAGTAGTAATACATTCGTCGGCGAAAGAGGATTCGACAGATGAGATGATAGATACGACACATCCGGAATATCCCGCCTATGCGAAGCTTCAGAAAGAAGTAACGGAAAAGCAGGTAGAGACGATTGATGTATTTGCAGAGGCTATTAATTTGAGCAGGAAGGCATCTGATGAAACTGACCAGGCTAATAAAATGCTTGACGAAGCACAGACTGAGCAGGATACTGTTCGCAAGGCTGAATTGATTAAAAATGCGAATGAATTAAAGGCATTGGCAAAAACTCATGAAGACGAAGCGAAATTGAAATTCGATCTGGCTAAAGGTCATACGAAAGATGTAAAGTCGCTTATCGCCGAGATGAAGGAAATTAAAAAGCATATTACTCTTCAACCGGGACAAAATATGGCTTCGATCAATAACAGCAATGCTGTAATTGCGAATGCCGGAAAGTCGAAGGAATTATCGACCGGTGGCGGATTAGTAGTAGTTGAGAAGCCGGAGAATAAATTAATGGATGCTCAGCAATTTGCCATGACAGAGCGAATGAGCAGTGAATTAAATGCATCAGAAGAAGATATAGCCGCGGTTAATGTAAATGCGGAAGAGCAAAGCAATTTCTATAAAAATGTTTTTAGCCGTCCTGATGGTTCTGCATATTCAGATGTAAATCCAATACCGATGAATCCGGTTTTACCTGAAGGACTTGTTTTCAAAATTCAGATCGGTGCATTCAAAAATCCGTTGCCTGCATCAACATTTAAAGGACTTCAGCCTTTATCGGGAGAAACTACCCGTCCGGGCTGGATCAGATATTGTGTCGGACTGTTCAGGACATTTGAACCGGCCAATGCTGTTAAGAATGAAATCAAACGTACGGGTTATAAAGACGCATTCGTAGTCGCATATTATAACGGAAAGAGAATTGACCTGAACGATGCTTATACCATTTTAAGTAATAAGGAAAACCTAACGGCTTATAAGGGAGAATCGGCGAAGGAGTTTGCAATCCTCAGGAAGATGAATATTAAGCCGCTTGCAGTTGCGAAAGACCGGGATGTACTGGCATTTTACGCGAAGCAGCCATTACCGGAGACACTTCGTGATAATGATGAAGAAAGTATCAAGGCTCTGAGTGAAGTAGAAGATCCAAACGCCAATTCAGTTGCTCCTCTCGAGTATACTGTTCAGTTAGGCGTTTACAATACACCAACAGCTCCGGCTGCTATCGCTTCATTGAATCCGTTACCGGCGTCTAAAGTAAATGGTAAGTACAGGTTTACATCGATGCCATTTACCAGTAAGCAATCAGCCGATTCCATGCAGGCAATTGCAGTTAAATCGGGTGTAAAGGATGCATTTGTCATTGGTATCAGAAAAGGTAATTACGTTGCTTTGGAAAATGCCGGCGCTGCAATTACGCCTAAAGAGTGGGATTCGGTTATCAAAGATGAAATACCATCGAATGAATTAGTGTATAAGGTTCAGATAGGTGCGTTTAAAAACAGTCTTCCGTATAACATTGTGGAAACCTACCTGGCAATTAGCGATAAAGGCATTACCCGTCTCACCGACGAAAGGGGTTTACATATTTTCTATGCCGGTAAATGTTCCGATTTAGCATCAGCTACGGCACTTCGCCAGGAAATCACTGCTAAAGGCATTAAAGATGCTTTCGTGGTGGTATTGCAGAATGGCAAAAGAGTTGCGATTCCCCGGTAAGAGAAGTCGTGAGTCTTGAGTCCCTAGTCTTGAGATCTGCCTGCTAATTTCCTTGTTCAATACCGTTACTTGTAAAAGTCTGATAATTGAGACATGTCGGTCCTAATTGACATTTCTCATGACTAAGGACTCAAGACTATCTCCGGGGACTTGCTACTTACCCCTAACTTTCCTACTTTTACTCTCTCAATATTTAAGAGTATCAACATGGAACATACGCCGGATCTTGAATTAGAAGAAGTCATTCTCGAAGACATTAAGGAAGCTCGTGTACGCGATCTTGTTTTATTTAACGATGATGTAAATACATTTGAGCATGTAATTGAATGTTTGGTTGACATTTGTAAGCACGATTTACTTCAGGCAGAGCAATGCACCTACATCGTTCATTACAACGGGAAATGTGTTGTTAAGAGTGACTCATATCTGAACCTTAAACCGATGAAGGAAGGATTAACTGACAGGGGACTCTCCGCAGTTATAAAGTAAGTTATTCAAAATAAGACATTTGCAAGCGTCTTATTTTTTCTTGAATTCTATTTTTTGGCCCGGTTTTTTAAGGGCACAGCAAACATTTTTAACCAAGAAGAAAATGAAATCAATCTGGATTAAATCATTCAGCCTTATTTTAATTCTTACGGCTTGTTCTAAAGTTCCAATAACCGGTCGTAAGCAAATGAATCTGCTCCCCGAAAGCGAGTTGATGTCAATGAGTCTGACTGAGTATCAGAGTTTTTTAAAACAAAATCCTCCCGTAAATGGAACGGCTGACGCAACTCTGGTTAAGTCAGTCGGAGCACGTATTCAGAGTTCAGTTACCCAGTACATGAATCAGAACAAAATGGGAAACAGGATTTCAGGATATAAATGGGAGTTCAATCTGGTCAATTCAAAAGAAGTAAATGCCTGGTGTATGCCGGGCGGGAAAGTAGTTGTTTATAGCGGATTATTACCTGTGACACTTGATGAGAGCGGACTAGCCATAGTTATGGGACATGAAATTGCACATGCTATTGCAAGACATGGAAACGAAAGAATGAGTCAGGGATTACTTGCGCAAATGGGTGGAGTAGCATTGGATGTTGCCCTCTCTCAAAAGAGTGCCGAAACAAGAAGCATTTTTCTAACATCATATGGAGTAGGTTCAACACTTGGAGTGCTTGCATATTCACGTATGCAGGAATCAGAAGCCGACAAACTCGGATTAGTTTTCGCCGCTATGGCAGGTTACGATCCGCAGAAAGCAGTTCCGTTCTGGCAGCGTATGGCCGCAAAAGGTGGTGGAGGAGGAACCCCTGAATTTTTGAGAACGCATCCGAGTGATCAGAAGCGTATTGCTGATATTCAGAAATTTATGCCGGAGGCGATGAAGTATTATAAGAAGAAGTAGGATACAGTATTATGCAATCTCAGGAAATTATTTTAAAAATGCGATTTCTTTATCCTTATTCCTTTGTCCTTTGTCCTTTTCATTTATCTTTGCCGCCTCGAAATCCGGTCCCATAGCTTAACTGGATACCTGCCTGCCTTCGGCTGCCAGGCAGGGAGCACCTGACTACGGATCAGGAGGTTGGGGGTTCCCTGCCTACCAGCCGCAGGCAGGTAGGGACTCCCTCAGGAACCAATTTAAATTTTTATTTGAAATAATTTTTTCACTATGTGGACAGTTTATGTTTTAAGAAGTGAATCAAATCAAGATTTGTATGTTGGTATGACAGAAAATTTATCGGTCAGAATTCAAACACACAATGCGGGAAAAGTAAAATCGACAAAGGCAAACAGGCCCTGGAAATTATTACACCAGGAAGAGTTGGAAACAAGTTTATTAGCAAGAAAGCGAGAGAAGTATCTGAAATCAGGTTATGGAAAAATGTGGTTAAAAACCAAGTTCTTTAATCAATAATGATTTAATTTAAGACTAGGTGATTTTGAATTAAATAAAACGCAATTGCTTCTTGTCAAGCTTTATTTTTAAGTTATCTTTGCCGCCTCGAAATCCGGTCCCATAGCTTAACTGGATAGAGCACCTGACTACGGATCAGGAGGTTGGGGGTTCGACTCCCTCTGGGACCACTTATTTTTTCAAAGCTCTAATAATCAGGGCTTTTTGTTTTCTGTTTTTACATAACTTGGCACAATTCAGAAAATTTATTTAATTTTTTTTGCACTAACATTGTGACTCTTCCAAATTAAAAAATGAAAATAGGTGATTGTTATATATTATCCAGCGTGTTTCATCAACTTGATATTGGAGTTATATATTTAGGAGAAACAGATGCCCTAGGAAAGGAGGATGATCAATATCTATTTGCTCCAATAAATTTTCCAAATCATAAATTTGATAACAGTGAAAAAGCTATTCTCGAATCAAAATTATTAGTTTATGATGTTGGATACGGAAGCTCATTTGAAACTCGAATTGGTTTGAAAGTGATTCATGAATTTAAGAGAAATCCATCATTTTTAATTCCATACTGTTTGAAAAATAAACCTTATACGAATTTAAAATTGAATTTAAATCAATTGGCCCTTTACGAAAGGCCTGAAAATAAATTCCAAATTATTCTTGGTGGAGGAACAGGATTTGATTCAAGAGAAAACTTTGATAAATTCAATATCCAAACTTTAACAAGACATCATGATTGCAGGCTTTTGGATCTCAAAATAATATTGAAGTGAGTATGAATATTATTCTTTTTTTATTGTGCCAAGCATCAGAAATAATGTGCCAAGAAAATTTAAAAAGCATTCAAAATCAATAATAAGTTGACCTCTGGGACCAAATAAGCTGCAAATAATTCGTCCACAGTTTTAGTATTTTATTTCTTTTTGAAAAATTAAGAAGCAGCAATTGGCCGTTAAAACGTATACCCCACCATCAACTTTAAAGCAAAAGGTGTTCCCGGAGTAAAATGAATTTCTTCAACCGGTGTTACTTCATTTTTTAATCTTGATTCTGTGTTGAATTGTGCTTCGTTCCATTCTGTATTCATCAGATTCTCGATAGAAGTACCCAGTCTGAAATTTTTTAATTTATACAACAAAGAAAAGTCGACAACCGTGTAACCATGTGCGATTATAGTATTGTCTTCATTCGCCGGCCTGTCTGAAATGTAACGGTATCTGAGCGAAGATTCAATTCCGTTTTTGAATTTAGCTGTTAGTCCGCCTGTTGATGTAAAGGAAGGAGAAAGCGGAATAAAATCCGCCTTTGTTATTTCTTCATTTTGTGTTTTCGGTTTAAAGCGGCTTTTAGAAATATTTACGTCAACATCGGCAGACAGCCAGTCTGTTATTTGATAGCGAAGACTTATATCTGTTCCAATTCGTCTGCTTGCTCCCTTATTTTCAGTCGTTCCATCATCACCCACATAAACCAATTCATTTTCCATATCCATCCACCAAAATGCAATAGATGCCGTGATTTTAGAAGTCGGATGTATCAAAGCACCGGCTTCCGCTCCCGGAGCAAGAGGTAAACGATGTTCATTCTGCTGTTGTACAACCGAACGGGCATCATTGCTGTGAAATCCTCTTCCGAAATTCAGGAAAAATTGTGTGTGCTCATTCGCTGTGAAAATAAGATTGGCTTTCGGACTAATTAAAGTCTGGTAATTAGTGCCCGAGTAATTAGAATGTATTGAGTCATCGGGTAACAGATCTGATACATCAAAAGTAAAATAATCAAATCGTCCGCCGATTTCCATTCTGAATCTGTCACTGAAACGGATGACTTCGTTTGCAAATATTGCTGTTGAATTTTCATTAATACGTGCCTGGGCTTTTGCATTTATTCGTTCATGCAGGAAGGTATGCCAAAGGGCATTCTCAATCTTATCTGTCCGATGTGAAATACCAATTGTAAACATGTTATTCATAAAACCAATTTTATGTCCGAAAGTGTAATGAGATTTAAAACCCAGAATTACCCTGTCGTCTTCCTGCTCAATCTGATCACCCAAAATTGAGTCTTCAAGAAAAAAAGTAAAATTGGAAAAGAGATCAAAGTTGTATTTGCTTGCATATGCCTGTGCACTAAATTCTGTCAAACCCGATTGATGGTGATATAACAGATTAAGATTGTTCCTTGATGTTTTTCCTCCTTCTGAATTATCAATGCTTCCGTAACGTGTAATTATTCCGCTTTCTACAGCTCGTTCCGGAATTTGTCCGGATGCATCCCAGGTTGAATTAAATACTGATGCAGTTACGTTGAACTGACTGTGATCTGTAATATCGAATGTGGTTTTCGAGAACAGGTTAATGCGATTGAAGTGCTGATTGCTTTCAAAATAACTTCTGTTGTTTACGAATTCTGCCGCTAAATAGGACTTTATGTTTTTTTCTTTTACCGGTAAATTCAGCAGTAAAAGCTGACGAGTTGCTGTTATCGACTTTGTATGAGGAGTAAATACGGTCTCGCTCTGTACTAAATTATTTTCCAGGGAGTCTAATGTTTTAAATTCAACTGCCGCACCGGTGGCAAAATCGCCATAACGATAGGAGTAGGGGCCCTTAAAAATTTCCATATCCTTAACAGTTTCCGGAATCAGAAAATGCAGGTCGGCATAGCCCTGGCCATGACCATGACTTGGCATATTTACCGGAATCCCGTCGACATAGGTAGCAACGTCAGTTCCATGATCACAATCAAATCCCCGTATGAATATCTGCTCGGCTTTTCCTCCACCGGCATGCTGTGCAATGAAAAGTCCGGGCACCATTCTTAACATTTCCTGAGCCGAATTTCGTGGTCGGTTTTTAAAATCAATATTTCTTATAAATTTTGATGATGCAGCGGTTACGGGTCTGTCTGAAGAAACTTCCACCACATTTAAACTTACAGGGTGATTAGTTGTTAAAGAATCAAGAATTTCTGTCTGACTCGTTTTAGCTGAATTCTGACTAAAAACGGGATTTGTTCCGAAAATAAAAACCGTTATTAGGATTATGATACATTTAATACAGGAGTTGTAAGATATTGACATATGCAATTGTTTTTATAAAAATTACATACGGTATTTTGAAGCAGGCAGATTTATGAAACATGATTTTTTTATTTTTATAAAGCCAACATTCAATAATTCATGTGTTTACTTTCTTTCAGTGAATTATCATGGGGATTCATGAAGTAAATCTTTGGTGAATTCAACCTTATTCCTCTTGACACTTTTAAAAATTCTTATATCTTTGACATATGAAATATGTTATTTTACTGTTTTTTCTCATTAATATCAATTTTACAAAGGGGCAAAGTGTATTACCTCATGATAACGCAGGGAAAATTGCCTTTGAGGAGCAGATAAAGATTGACTCTACAGATGCAGATGAGTTATACAGGAGGGCGAAAACCTGGGTATTGGAAAATTTTGTTAACGTGAGACAGTTGTTACAAAAGGACGACAATGTCAATCACATAATTATTTTGAGGGGAGCCGGAGAATGTTATGCGACAAAGTCATTTGGCGATACAATTGAAAATGGAAATAATTCATATACGCTTGAGATAAATATAAGCAATGAAGGTTTTAGTTATTTAATGACAGATTTTAGAACGACTGATAAGTGGAAGGGTGAAATTCCTTCTGAGTCGGTCAAAGGAACAAAGAAACAAATTCAGATACATGAGCAGATTATCAGCGAGCTTGCGGCGACATTAACGAAATCATTAAAACTCGCAATGGCATCAAAGATATTAGTGAGAAATGAATAGGTAGACAGGGGAGACACACATCCTAAAGTTTAAACTATGAATACACTAAATAATGAAACATTATTTACCAGTGATGAATGTGATATTTTCTATAATAAGGAAATGCATGTAATCATGTCGCAGTGGAAAGGAATTTTTGTTGAAGGTGAAAGGTTGCGCTTTATTTTTAATCAGCTGATTCGCGGACTGGAGTTAAAGAAAACATCAGTTATAATCGCAGATGCTCGTGAAATGAAAATTATTCCATTTAAAGATCAGCAATGGACTGTTGATGACTGGTATCCACGTGCATTGAGGGCCGGTTTTCGTCATCAGGGATTAATTCTAAGTAAGGATACGTTTAATGAAGTGACAGTAAAGAAAATCACTCAGAGTTATGATGAGGAAATTGTCACTACAAATTATTTTGAAACACCTGAAAAGGCTTTTGAATGGGCTATCTATTTGCGTGATTTGGCAAAGCCGCCTTACCCCAAGCAACATTAATGCAGTCGTTGTTTTACTCACTTGCCTTAAAGTCCTTATAAACACTGAGATTTGTAAATTTAATTATGCATCTCTTTAAATTTATTTGTTTAGTTTTTAATAGTTTATAATTTCAAAGTAGAGTAGCTTTTGATTCAGAATCAGAACTTTTTACCAAGCTTTTTAATCAGTTGACCGAATTAATTTAATAATAATGTTATCCTGTATTTATTTATCTGAATTGTTCCTTCTTTTGTATTAAATTGAATATGTTCAGATTGCCCTATCTATGGGCTGTTTGGAAGGTATTTCAATTGATCTATACTTAACACAATAACACACACAATGAAAACTGAAACAAGTACTCATCAAAAATTATGTCTAAATGTTAACAGAAAAATATTTTTAAGTCGAGTAAGCCAACGAGTCGTAGTGATAATTTTTCTTTTTATCTCTATAGCGAGTTTATTTGTACAAAAATCTAATGCGGCTTCTAGAATTTGGCAGGGATCAAGTGGAGCTAACTGGAATACGGCTGGTAGTTGGAATGGTGGTGTGCCGGGTACCAATGATACTGCTGTATTTAATGGCGCTGCAACAGTTGATGTCGACGTTTCTCCAACAATTAAGAAGATCATAATAAACGGAACTTTTACTGTAGTCTTGCAGGCGGATAATAATGATCAAACTTTAACATTAACGCATACAGGAAATGCCTTAACTGTGCCAAGTGGGGCGACATTAACAATACAGGGAGATCCAAGTAATTCAGATGATTTAACTTTAAGATTTACCGGCTCAGGAAGTACTTCAACGATTGCCGGAACTTTGAATATACTTGATCCCGATGGAGAAGGGATTTATAACGGAGCTGTTGTGACTACAAATGTAACAGGAACCGTAAACATCAATAGCGCAAAGTATAATTATTCTGCAGCCGGTGTAACAAATGTTTCAGGAACAATGAATGTAATCAATAGTGGAGCATTGACATGTACTAACGGAACAACCAATATTAGCGGGTTACTTGAAAATAACAATTCAACAGTGACCAGTACTTCATCGAATCTCATTATCACAGGAACCGGTACATTCAGATTATCAGATGGTACTTCGCTTGCACTTGCAAATTACCAGGCAGGATCACTCTGTGAAATAACCTCAACTGATGGCGGAACTGTCGGTAATGTGAATCAGACATTTTCAAATTTTAAAGTTGCCAATACGTCTTCAAGTCCAAGCTGGCAATGTGGTGGTGCGTTAACTACAATAGGACAGAATCTCACCATTTCGATGGCAGGGGGGTCATTCAATTTAGTATCGGCGACCAGCGGTTCATATACATTGAGTGTTGGAGGAAACGTGTCGGTAACATCCGGTACGCTGAACCTGCTTAATTTGAGCAGTTCAGGTTCGACTACTGCAAACATCAATATAACCGGAGATTTGAGTTTATCCGGTGGAGTAATTGATTTCAATGCTGG
>CAZAON010000434.1:0-4049 GCA_964486655.1 uncultured Flavobacteriales bacterium | reverse complement strand
TGATAGTAACATATGGATTTGGGGAACAGATCCTGCATACCAGTTTATGGAAGAATCAAGAAAATTTTATGATCAGCCCATTCTTCTAACAAATCTGCCAAAGTTCACGAAAATCGCTTGTGGTAGTTGGCATTCACTTGCAATCGATGAAAATGGAAAAGTTTGGGGCTGGGGTAAGAATCATTTTGGCATGTTAGGCAGTGGCGATACCATCAGCCACTCAAACCCAATTCAAATCAGCTCGCTGAACAATATAGTCGAGATTGGCGGTGGTTGTTTTCAATCAATTGCTGTCGATGCCAAGGGGAAGATTTTTACATTTGGAGATAACCCTTCAGGACAACAAGGACTGGGGAATTATGTACGTTGTTATTCCCCTCAATTAATGCTACTTGATATAGAAGGAAAACTTGCCCCTGTAGAAAATAGCATTTCCCCTTCGATTCAAAATTCAAATCCTATTTTAGAAACGAAAAATATTACTCAAAATTTCTCTGACACGACTTCACAGATAACACCTGTGGAAAAATCAGATTTAAAAAATTTGGAAATGAAAAATGAAGACATCAACTATGATAAGTATAAGTACGATTTCATATATAAAATAATTAAGTATATCATTTTCATTTTCAGCTTGCTTATGAATGTTGTCCTATTCAGGAAATTAAAATTCTATAAATTGAAATAAATATTTAAATTAAACTTCAATTTTGAACAATCTTCATTTCTTCAATTAACCGCGTAGCTTTTCCATATTTCTCAATCACAAATAAGGCAAACCTTATGTCAAGGCAGATATTTCTGCATAGGGATTCATCATAATAATAATCACTTAATACACCCTCCCACATTCTGTCGAAGTTAACGCCGACCAATTCGCCTTTTGCATTGAGTACCGGACTACCGGAATTACCGCCGGTGGTATGAGCTGAGGAAAGAAAAGCTACATTTAATACTCCGTTTTTTCCGTAACGGCCATAATCTTTTGCACGTATCAATTCCTTAAGCTTCTCCGGAATTTTATAATCAAAAACATCCATCTCTGATTTACGAAGTAGTCCGTCGGTTGTTGTATAAAACTTATACTCGACTCCATCCTGCGGCATCACCCCTTCTACCCTTCCGTATGAAACACGAAGCGTACTGTTTGCATCCGGAAAAAGCTTTTTAGTCTTTTCTATTTGAAGCATATCAGCCAAATATTCCCTTTGAATAGCCGACAACTGTTTATTCAAAGCCGTAAGCTGTATCTGAATTGCTTGTTGATTTTGTGCAATATCATTCATCAGCAAATAGGCCGGATCTTTTTTAATTTTATTAAAATGCTTTTTGCCAAATGAATTTAGAAAAGCCATCACTCTGTTTGAATCAGCTACTAATGAATGGCTATACAACTGCTCTGTATACTTTATAAAATCGTTATCATTCTTATTCGAATTTTTGTTGATTAGATCTGGAAGATAATCCTTGCTTACTTTTCGGGTCGCGTATGCAAGTATCTTTTCGCAAATGCGTTTATCCAATTCCACATTATAGTTTTTGTAGAAATTCCTGAAATCGGTTTTACATTTTTTAATTTCCGCTTCTCGATCTTTCTGCGTTTTGGAAGTATCCGAAAAAACGTCTATCAGTTTATTAAATCTTGCCGTAGCATTCAGCAATTCTACTCCGGAAAAACCTTCCGTATAATAATCAATTGCATAGTTCAATGGATTTGCCTGTTCATTGATTGAATTATAACGGGTAAAGAGCGAAGTGTCAGCACTGACGTTACCACTATTCAGCAACAATTGTTTAAAGGAATTCTCAGCCTCCAGCTTTTTCGAAACAACATCATTTTTTTCAAATCCGATTAATTCACCCTTCCATTTCTTGTAAGCATTTTCCAGAGTAGAAAATTTTGACGCATACTGAAGATTGATGGTGTCATTCGCCCTCATCGCATCACGCATTTGATCGAGTCTGATATCGCGAATAGCAATACGATTCGGGTTAGTTTGTTCTACAATTGTTTCAAGTCCGGATGAAATAAGATATTCATTCGTCCTTCCCGGAAAACCGAAAACAAAAATGAAATCTTTCTCCTTTACTCCGCCTATATTAATGTTGAGAAATTTCTTTGGCTGATAAGGAACGTTGTCTGCCGAATATGCGGAAGGCTGGTTTTCCTTATTGGCATAAATACGGAAAAGTGAAAAATCTCCCGTATGTCTCGGCCATACCCAGTTATCCGTTTCTCCGCCAAATTTTCCAATATCCTGCGGAGGGGCGCCAACGAAGCGTATATCAGAATAAACTTCAAGTGTAAACAGATAAAATTTATTTCCCTGGTAAAAAGAGCGAACCAGACCTTTCAGTTTTGCACCGAGCGTTTTTTCCAAACTATCACTTCTCTCTTTTACCAAAATCCCGCGAATATCTTCATTCGTCGTATCTGAAATACCGGACAGTATAATTTTAGTCACATCGGTTATGTCGCGAATAAAAGTTACGGTCAGTCCGGGACAGGGCAATTCTTCCTTAAAGTCTTTCGCCCAAAATCCGTTCTCGAGATAATTCTTTTCAATAGTACTTAACGATTGTATCTGTGAAAATCCGCAGTGATGATTGGTAATCAGCAATCCTGATCCGGATATTAATTCGCCTGTACATCCTCCACCGAATTGCAGAACTGCATCCTTCAGACTTGACTGTTTGATACTATAAATGTCTTCGGCAGTTATTTGCATACCCATCGATTTCATGTCCGGCTCATTTAAAGAGGAAAGCAACTGCGGAAGCCACATGCCTTCGCGGGCATTCGCTGACAGATTAAATAATATTGCAATCAGAATACAGGAAACTCTCATAAGTTTTGTGCTATTTACAGCAGGCAAGATAAAGAATGAGAGTGAGAAAATATAATGATAATAGGGACCCAATACCGGCCTTTTTGTTAATTTAAATTAAACAAAAAGTTTTGTTTACCGATTGCAATGACCCCGTTTAGGGGTCATATGTTTATATTAGTAAAACTCAGCCCACCTAAATGACCCGCCGAAGGCGGGTCAAATGTAGGAAACTCCGCTTTGAAATAAACTTTACTTATCACTCCAATTAAATAAATATCTCTCATCATAGGGAATTTCATTCTCCTTAAGTAATTTTAGATATTCATCTTTGAAACTTGATTTACTATGATGTTCCTTTTGGTTCATAATATATTTCGAAACATTACTTAGTCCTGAATGAGAAACAGAAAAACAACCATAACCCTCCTGCCAATTAAATTTTTGCTTCGTGAAGTGCTTCTCCTTAATAAAGTCATTCGTGCTTTTCTTAATAAATATATGGGGTAATAAAAATATTAAAACTTCATTTTATTGAATCAGCTTTTGAATAAAACCTAAATCGCTTAGTCAAAGCTTGTCGCAATTCACATTCGACTCCTACGGAGTCGGGAGTTGGTCGTGTTCTTCTAATATAAACTAATGACCCCTAAATGGGGTCATTAGTTTTTGCCTAACTGATCCAGCTGCTAAATCTAAAACCCTTCACAAAAGAGTAAAGTCTGCAAACAGATCTTGCTGCTTAATTTAATGACCTCTCTATATTAAGAGCACTATTTAACTTTGAAAAATGTAGTATTTCTCAATTTAAAGACATTTAATATCGGAAACGAAGTGTCGAGTTTTAATCGGAAAAAACAATCAATCAAGGAGAATATTGAAGCATCATTGCTCCAAAACAGAAAGCTCATTCTGAAGCTCAAGCAATGAAGATTTAATTTTCTTAAAAGAATTCTTCAATGCAATTTTATCCACAAAACCACTCATTTCATTCACAACTTCACCTGCAAAAGGAATTTCAATCGGATTGTCATGAAGCGGAAATTCATCCAATGGCAAAGTTGGAGCGGAAGCAGAAACGGTAACCGCTTTGGACTTGATTTTACTTTCCTTTAACTCACTTTTAGCGCCTTTCAGCGTAAAACCTTTTTCCTTAACGAGGTGATAAATTTTTCTGAAATTCTCGATATCGGATTGCGTATATAAGCGATTACCCTTCTT
>CAZAON010000433.1:0-5218 GCA_964486655.1 uncultured Flavobacteriales bacterium | reverse complement strand
GAGGTACCGCGACGGAGTGTTATCAAATTCTAAATCCCCGAAGTCTGAATATACACATCACTATTCCGCCCCTTATCATCGCTGCAGGATATTTTTAGTTTGCCTTTTTGGGGAATGAAGAAAATACTTTCACCGCGCGGACAAGATTTATAAAACCGGTCATTTATATACCAATACACCAACTGTACTTCATTTCCTGCATTGCATTTCAATAAAATCTGCTGATCATCATCCTTTGAAATAAAATACTCCTTATTGTTCACAGGTGAAATAATTTGTGGAGGTTTTGAATTAAATACCCGTGTGCAATTAGGATTATGCTCGGGTATTTTCGAATATGCCATGTGTTCACTTTCGTAGTAACTTAATAAATCGGGTGCGAGATCTTTATACAACTTAACTTTATATCCTGCTTGAGGAATGCAGGAAGTGCAGTATGAATACTTTTCATCCGGAGAAACGTATACAGGTTTTTTATGTGTACAAGTCTGATTAGGAGAAATTCCGGCTATGAAATAATCCATGACTTTGTTCTCACAATATTCGCCCGGAGGATTTCCGCTTTCGGAACAAACGAGACGAAAATCAAGTTCTTCCGGCTGTGTAAATATACCGCTGCGCGAATTATAATCAATTGCATTAAACACTTCAAACAATAAAGGAGTGGCAATTTCCGCACCTGATAATTCGGGTACACCTTCGCCTGAAAAATTTCCCAGCCACACTCCTACCGTATAATTCCTGTTGTAACCAATGCTCCATGCATCACGACGTCCGTAAGAGGTACCGGTCTTCCATGCTATGCGCGGTACATGCATACTGCTCGAAGAGTGATTTGGTAAATCGGGACGGGTCAGTGAACATAATATTTCGTTAATCATATATGAAGCCGCGGGAGACAATATTTGAGAAGTTGACAATTTTACGGTATCGTTCAGCCAACCGCATTTAGCATAACGTCCTTCATGCGCAAATGCAGAATACAACATCGTCATTTCTTCAAGTGTGACTCCGCATCCTCCAAGAATCGTTGACAGTCCGAGTTTGTTCTTATCCTTCAGAACCTGCCTGAAACCGGCATCAATTAATTTATCGGTGAAAGTTGCAACACCAAGCTGGCTGAGAGTTTTTACTGCAGGTATGTTCAATGAATTGGCCAGAGCCGATTCGACAGTGACGTTGCCATTGAATTCAGTATTAAAATTTTCGGGCGAGTAACCATCATAGTTGACAGGTACGTCGGCCATTACCGTTTTCGGAGTAAGCAATCCTTTGTCGAAAGCGATTCCGTATACGAGCGGTTTTAAAGTACTGCCGGGAGAACGAACGGCACAAATCCCGTCAACCTGTCCGCTGTTTTCATCATCGAACGGATTTGCGGAGCCGACATAGGCCTCTACTCTATTCGTCTTATTATTAATAACCAATATTGCCGCATTATGAATTGCAAGTCCGTTCATACGCCTGCTGTAATTTGAGGCAATTCCGAATACCTTTTGCTGATTGGCTGCATTCAAAGCAGTAGTCACAACAGGCATATCCGGAAACATACCATGCATTCGCAAAGAAAAATGTGAAGCAAGAGAAGGTGCATTCTGACGCATTGCTCCGAGGGGCTCATTCATCGCATCTTCAATTTCCCGTTCGGTAAAAAGTGATTCATTCTTCATTCGCTGCAACCACTTGTTTCGAGCTGATAAAAGTTCGTCATTCTTCTTACCGGGAGTCAGAGCATTCGGGCGATTAGGTATTACAGCGAGGGCGGTAATTTGAGCAATGGAAAGTTTATCGGGTAAACTTCTGTAATAAAAATATGCGGCAGATTTTATTCCCTCGATGTTTCCACCGTATGGCACGAGAGTCAGATACATAGTGAGAATTTCCCGTTTCGAATACTTCAATTCCAGCTGTAAGGCTCGAAAGCATTCGACAAGTTTATTGGTATAAGTCCGGTTCTTAGGTGCAAGCATGCGCGCAACCTGCATCGTTATAGTTGATGCGCCGGATGTACGTTTCAGGTGAAAGACATTATTGAAAGCTGCACGGGCAATCGCAAACGGATTGACTCCGGGATGATAATAAAACCAGTGATCCTCCTTAAACAGAATAGCTTTCTCAAGCTGAGGGGAAATTTCAGATTCGGCCGTCTTCATTCTCCATTTCTGATCGGGAGATAAAAATGCATGGAGGATTGTGCCATCGGATGCAGTAATGATCTGGGAGTATTTGATTTCGGAATTTAATGGGGAAATTAAGTTGAGAATAAAGAAAGTTAATATAGGCAGCAGAATTGCTATCAGAATAAACTTTTTTATTTTCTTAATTTTTAGTCGATTCATTTATTATTGAACTAAATCATTATCATAAACATTCTTTCTTATTTTGCTTGATCAAAAAAAGAAACAAAAAAAATCAAGGCAAAAAAAAGCTGCCCTTCGCACAGGGCAGGCGCTTCCCGCTTTTTTGCCTGGCCCACGCGCCGAAGAAACTAATATTCTCGCCTTGATTTTTCACATTTACTTGAATCTTTATTTTTATTAATACTTCCTGATTAGCCGCAGTGCATGTGCATGCGAGTAATAACAAACAATTGTTTTTCTAATATATTAATTGCTCTCAGCGAATTCGGACAACACCGGCGCCGTGATACGAATGATATTCGCCATTATACATAGCATCAGCACCGACAGGTCCCATGGTATAGCTTCCGGTTGAGACGGCTCTTACTACGTAATAGAAATTACACGGTGATGAGCCGACTGAGGTAAAGAAATTAATCCGGTCGTCGCGTACATCAAAATATTCCGGTTGCGTTTCATCCTTCATCCAGTTCATATCCGGAATTTCGCTGACCCGCGGATTCTCAATTTCAAATCCGGCCGGAAGCATATCTGTTACAACCACATTATCGACTCTTGATTTTTCGAGATTGGTTAAGCTTAGTCTGATCACGACCATATCACCTTGTCTGAAATCTTTCGAAGTTAATGGCTGACCAAACCGGGTGAAAAATGTTTTTCTCACTTTCAGATAACTGTCCTCTTCTTTATAATCACCTTTCGAACTGATGCCTTCGGTTTCCAGGAAATAATAAAGGTTTCCTGTGCCTTGTGTAACGATGGAAATTGATTTTCCTTCGATGCCCTTTGTAAGAATCACGTCTTTATCGGTAAAGTTTGCAAGTACTTTATCACCCGACTTTACAATGGCGGTCACTTTATTTTCCTCTTGTCGTTTCATAAATTTTCCGAGAGCCAGGAAGGCAAAGGCCTGCTCCTGTGTATTCAGATATTTATCCTTTTTAATTTGTTCAGAAAGATGCTTTACCATAGTTCCGACCTGCACATTATCCGGATCGGTTTCCAATAAAGCATTTAATGCAATTCCTTCATCGCGGATATAACTATAGAAACTTCCTCCTGATGAATTGACGGACTTCTCACCAATAAATGCTTTTGGTAAAATCTGATCGTATGTTTTGCGGTCACCAATAGCCAGGAAGGAACATGCAAGCATATACCGTGAATCCAATGCAAGTAAATCCAAAGCCGACTTATAATAGTTCATTGATGAACGTTCCGGCTTACCATACAATGCAAGTATGTAAAGCGAATAGACATTTTCCTTTCTGGCAATCGATTTTGAGCGAATGATATTTGACTCGTCATGGTACCAGTAAGTTTCTGTTTCATGCGCCTTTACTTTTTGTTCGAGGTAAGACATGCAATTTTCGAGCAGACTCTCGTTAACTTCATATCCTGCTTTTCTACATTCCAAAAGGAAATGAGTAGCATAGGCAGTACTCCACCAGTTTTCATAAACTCCGCCCGGCCAGTAGCTGAACGATCCGTTATAAATCTGCATACTTTCAATTTTGCGAACAGCCGCCTGAACATTAGCATGCGGATCTTCATTAGTCTGACGGGCATTTTTCACATTCTTAACCAGTTCGGCATAATATAATTGAGGGAATGCCTTTGAAGTTGTTTGTTCGAGACAACCATAAGGGTAACCTAAAAGATAATTCAGCTGATCCGTAAACTGAGTCATTGGGTTGCTGTTAATTACAAGACGCGCGTCGACCGACGAAGGAATGAATCCTGATTTGGGCTCGAGATTTACACTTGAATTTCCTTTTACCATTCCGGAACGAGTATCTTTCAGCAGAGAAGCTGATGGGCGAATTGTGATATCCGTTTTTTCCGTAAAAGTTTCGGTCGCATTTTTAACCGCTACATTAATGGAACCGTTTCCGATATCATTTGCGGAAACGATTTTATATTCGATTCTCTTCTCGGATTTTGCGGGCACCATAACAGAGACTACCGGTAATCCGTTTACAGATAAAGGACCATTTACTGTCACTGAAGCCGAAAGCTGCATTTCTTTTGAAGTTGTGTTTGAAAGAGTAACCGGCATTACGAGAGTGTCGCGCGGACTTAAGAATCGAGGTATTGAAGAACTGATGACAACCGGATCAGCGACTTTCATGTGCGTGTCTGAACTTCCGTAAGCTTTATTTTTGTAGGCGCAGGCCATGATTCTCAAATCGCCGCTGAATTGAGGGATATCAATAGTATATGAAGCTTCTCCGGCCGCGTTTGTTTTCAGGATTCCGCTCCAGAAGGCGACAAGTTTCACCCGCTTGTTCGTGAGCGGATTTACTCTCTTCTCGAGAGATGCGTCACCACCGGTTGACGAACGTTTCAATTTAAGATCGGGCAAGAGTTCGGGATACAGATCGAATGAAGATACTTTGAGTGCTTTCTTCTGATAAAAGAAGGCATAAGGATCGGGTGTCTGATAATTTTTCAGTTGTAAAATTCCTTCGTCTACGACTGCAATAGTCATCTCAACAATTTCTTCAGGTTTTGTTTTGACTTTAATTGTTTGTTTAGTCTTTGACCTGCTTTGAGCAACGGCCGTAATTGTAACCGGTAATTTGTTTTTATCGGCATTTACAATCATCGGAGCGAAACCATGACCGACAGTGAGAGGAATTGACCCATCGTCGAGAGGACGAAATAATGTAGCGGTGATGTAAACATTAGGCAGGTAAGATTCTTTTACCTGAAGATTCAGTTTAGCGGATTTCTTATCGGTGTTCAGGTAATAATATTCGAGCACTTTATCGCATTCAACAGTTACAAGTAGCTTTCCGCTAAAAGGAGTAGTAAAAAGAATGTTGGCTTTGTCGCCGGGATTATATTTCTCCTTG
>CAZAON010000432.1:0-16427 GCA_964486655.1 uncultured Flavobacteriales bacterium | reverse complement strand
AGTGTTTATTCAAGATGCCAAATAATCATTTGAATCAATGCTCTTACTCCTTTCTTATAATCGCGAAAAATGCTATAATTGTTTTGTATGTACTTTTGAAGTAATTATTGATCAGAAAGTTTAATGGAATACAAAGATTACTATAAGATACTTGGGGTTGCTAAAACAGCTACGCAGGATGAGATTAAGAAAGCATTCAGAAAGCTTGCCGTAAAATATCATCCCGATAAAAATCCGGGTGACAAAAAAGCGGAGGAAAAATTCAAGGAGATCAACGAAGCGAATGAAGTTTTGGGTGATCCGGAGAAACGGAAAAAGTATGATGAATTAGGTTCTAACTGGAATCAGTATCAGCAGCAGGGCAGGCCGGGCACACAGGGAGGATACAGCAGAACCTATCATGATTTTGGAGAAGGATTTGGCGGTGAATTCTCCGACTTCTTCGAATCTTTTTTCGGTGGCAGTTCTTTTGGCGGATTCGGACAGCAACAACGTGGAAGCTCAACCCGAAAGGGCCGTGATTTATCGGCCGAAATGGAAATTTCTCTGAATGAAGTTTTTTATGGCGGAAATAAACTCGTCACCATCGACGGTGATCGTGTCAATCTTAAATTAAAGCCGGGTACACGCGACGGACAGATTCTTCGCATGAAAGGAAAAGGTTCCCCGGGTTCGGGCGGAGCAGACAGCGGTGATTTATTGATTACGGTTAGAGTTGCCACTGATCCGAAATTCGAACGAAGAGGAAACGATCTATATTTCGATCAGCATCTGGATGCCATCGTTGCCACACTAGGCGGAAAAATTTCCATTCAGGGTTTCGATAAAACGGTTGCGATGAACATTCCTGCCGGAACCGACAGCAATAAAGTATTTCGCCTGAAAGGAATGGGCGTTCCGACTTTCGAAGATCCATCCATTCGCGGAGACGCTTATGTGAAAATGATTATCGTCGTTCCGAAAAATCTGACGGCGGAAGAAGAAAAATTGTTGCAGAAGTTTCTGGAGATAAGAAAAAAATAATATTAAGGTTTTAATAATTATCTCTTTTCAGCTTCTCAGTTTCCGCTGATTCACATACGCTTCCGTATACCATAAAAACTGATCCAGAAATCTCTTGAAGTTTCTTTCGAAATTTCTGACAAACGATTCGCCATCAGGCAAATCGGCTTTGTTTGCAACTCCCCATGCCGGCGAAATTGGTACCGGAGGCATTCCTAATGTCGCGCAAACATTTCTCAACTGTTCGGTACATCGCGCTCCGCCTATAGGTCCGTCGGAATAAGATACTATTCCGCATGACTTATGCATGAACTCCTCCCCAAAATGGTCGAGCATGTTTTTTAATGCCGGTGGGATACCATGATTGTATTCAGCTGTTACAATGATGAATCCGTCTGTCCCCATAAAAATATCATGCAGTCGTTTGAACTTTTCTTCCGGATTTACCATTTCGTAGTATCTTTTATTGAGTAATGGCAGCTGATACTCAACAGGATCGACAAGTGTATGATTAAATTGATCTTTCGTCAGATCATTAACCTTAGTATAAACCCTGTTCGCTAACCTGTTTTCGCGGACAGAACTCAAAATAATTGTAATATTCATAGCTTTACTGTTATTTATGGAAAACAGAAACACTCATTGCATCATTCTGCTCCGGGGATTGCCCGGCAGCGGAAAGTCCAGTCTGGCTAAAGTACTTTCAGAGAATGGATCATATCCCGTTTTTTCCGTTGATGATTTTTTTACCGATGCTCAAGGTAACTATCATTTCAATCACCTCGACAATCATAAAGCTTATGATCAGTGTATTGGTAATGCCGAGCGTTCAATGAGCGCCGGAGAAAGAAAGGTGTTTATTGACAATACTTTTACGATGGACTGGGAAATGGAACCGTATTTTCTCCTGGCAAAAAAGTACAAGTATGACATTTTTGTCGTCACAGTCGAGAATTATCACGGGAATAAAAATATTCACGACATTCCCGAAATACAAATAGATAAAATGAGAGGTAAATATAAATTAAGATTATAGCCTGATATTTTTACTTTTGCATATATGTGTAGCCGCGGATATATTATACTTTTTTCATTATTGATTTTTTCGGTTCAGACTTATGCCGGAAAGCTGGAAAAGGCATTTGAACGCTTGAATGTGTTCGATTACTTTTTGGCAAAAGAATACTTTGAGAAATCGATGGATGATGATCCTGCCGCAGCCTCATACGGACTGGCAAAAATATTTTCGGTGAATAACAATCCCTTTTACCAAATAGATTCAGCCAGAAAGTATATTGTCATTTCCGATTCACTTTACGCCAGGCAAAAGGAAAAGGTGAGAAAGTATTACGAGGAACTTGGCGTTTCCGGTAATTCCATTAAGGTCTTAAGTGATTCTATTTGTGCAGATGCCTTCAGGCGGGCCGAAAAGATAGAAACATCAGAAGCATACAATCATTTTCTCCGAAATTTTAATTCCTGCGCACAAACCGATGTTGTAATTGAATTGAGAAACGCTGCCGCATTTTCTGAAGCAAAGACACTCAATACTTCAGAAGCTTTCAAATCATTCATGACATCGTATCCTCTTGCATTGCAGTTTGAAGATGCGCATAAAAAGTTCGACGAACTGGTTTATAAGGAAAATACCGATGGTTCAATTGAATCGTACCGGTTCTTTCTGCAGAATTTTCCCGAAAATCCTTATCGCGGGGAGGCCGAGAAAATGATATATAAATTGTCGGTTCCGGATAAAACTATTGATCAATATGCGGCTTATGCGCGGAAGTATAAAAATTCGCCTTACCAGAAAGAAGCCTGGCTTGAGGTGTACAAACTTGGAATGACGGATTTTTCGGCGCAGAATTACGAAGACTTTAAAAAAAATTATTCCGACTATCCATTTATGGATGAACTCGAACTGGATTACAAATTGCAGAATACATTTTTCATCCCGTATGAGTTAAACAACAGTTGGGGATATATAAATGACAGCGGCGGAGTTGTTATTGCGCCTACTTATGAAGAGGCCTCATATTTTAATGAAGGGTTGGCCGTTGTGGCTTTGAACGGGAAGTACGGTTATATTAATAAAGCCGGAAAAGTTGTTATCCCTTTTCAGTTCAGCGACGCCGAATCATTTCACAATTATGAAGCTATCATAAAAATGGACAGCCTGTTTGGCGTGATTGATAAAAACGGGCAGTTTATAATCAATCCGGTCTATGAAGAATTGGCCGAATCGGGTAATACAATATATATGGCTGTCAGAAATGGCAAGTCGGGATACATTTCGAGAACAGGCGATACATTAACCGGTTTCACATTGGATGTTGCCGGCGATTTTCGAAACGGATATGCAATCGCCGGAAAAAATGAAAAAACCGGATTAATTGATTCAACGGGAAATGTTGTAATCAAAATAAAGTATGCCGACCTGTCCTTTATTAATGATCGTTTTCTAAAAGCTCAGAATGACGATGATATGTGGGGAATTATTACGTTGACGGGAGATACGGCATTGCCATTTGATTACAATGCGATTGGTGAATTCAGTAACGGACTTGCTTTGGTTGCCAGGAATGGCAAATGCGGATATATTGATCTTTCGAGAAGACAGGTAATTCCGTTTCAATTTTTGTATACATCATTAATGCTAACAACAGCAAAGTTTGAAAACGGTTATGCGTTGCTCAAGCAGAAGCTGAAGTCTGTTTTAATTGATACACTCGGAAAAGTTGTCACATTTTCAGGAGTGGAGGATTACGGTAAACCATCGCAGGGATTTTTTCCCGTCAGAAAAGCCATGAAGTGGGGATTTGCAGATGCAACCGGAAAAATTTTAATCCCATGTAAATATCAATCCGTTGATCCTTTTTCGGCGGGATTATCCATTGTGCAAAAAAATAAACTCTTTGGAGTCATTGATACAGCGGGAAAGGAAATTATACCACCGGTTTACACGAGTGTTTTTATTGCTGAGAGAGGAATAGTTGTAAAAAATGCGACAGGAAGCGGATTGTTTTCGCGTGATGGCGGACTGATTTTTCCGTGCGAATTTGAAAGTATTGAATTTGTAAGGCCCGATATTGTAAAGGCAACCTCAAAGGCGGACTTTCTGTTCGTAAACCTTGATAACGGGAAAGTAATTTTCTCATCAGAGCCATAATACTTTAAAGGGGAAATATTGAATACATATAAAAACATCATTTTCGACCTGGGCGGGGTTGTGCTTGATATAGATTATAATTTAACCATTGAAGCTTTCAGGTCATTGGGAATTGCGAATGCTGAAGTACTTTATTCGAAAGCCCAACAGAATACTTTGTTTGACGATCTTGAAAAGGGGAACATTACCGAAAAAGAATTCTTTGACGGAATGAGAAGAATTTCGGGCAAACAGCTCAGTGATGAGCAGATCAGAATGGCCTGGAACGCATTGCTAATAGGATTGCCTCGCGAAAATGTCCAATTGTTACAGGAATTAAAGAAAACGCACAGGATTTTTTTGTTGAGCAATACAAACAGTATACATGAGAAGGGTTACCGGGAACTGGTAACAAGATTGTACGAAACTTTTATTCTGGACGAATTATTTGAGAAGTCATACCTCTCACATCATATTCACATGCGAAAGCCCGATCCAGAAATTTTCGAATACGTACTCCATGATGCCGGGTTAAAAGCCGAAGAGACTCTTTTCATCGATGACTCACCGCAACATGTGGCAGCTGCCAAAAAACTTAACATCCATGCACATCATTTGGAAGAGAAGTTGACCGAGCACTGGAAATGAATTACAAATTACGAATTACGAATTACGAATTACGAATAGGGTTACGAATTTTTTGTTTTGAGCGGAATCGATCTGCTAATTATTTCAGTTGACCCCAAAATCTTCAATCTTCTCCCGATAGCTATCGGGACTTCATTCCCCCGCTTCCTGACAAATTTCCACAAGCACCCCATTAGTATGTTTCGGATGCAAAAAGCAGATCAGCTTATTGTCGGCTCCCTTTTTTGGTTCGTCGGATAATAATTCAAAGCCCTGGCTTTTTAGTTCGGCCATTTTCGCGCGTATATCGGCTACATCAAAAGCTATATGATGAATGCCTTCTCCTTTTTTGGAGATGAATTTTGCAATCGGACTGTTTTCATTTGTAGCCTGAAGCAATTCGATCTTTGATTCGCCGGTCTTAAAAAAGGAAACACTTACGCCTTCGGTCGGTACTTCTTCCTGTTTGTATGGTTCGGTTCCGAGTAAAGAAGCAAAAAGTTTATTTGATTTTGCCAGATCGCTTACGGCGATTCCTATATGTTCGATTTTTCTCATCATCTTTTATACAACTTGAGCAGCATCGGGAATGTGTACCGTGAAAACGGTTCCCTGTCCTTCTCTGCTTTTTAAATCTATTGTTCCCTTCATTTTCTCAAGGGCGTTCTTTACTATAAATAGTCCCAACCCGGAACCGGTTGATTCGGTATTCCCGCGATAAAACATTTCAAAGACCCTGTTACGTATAGCATCAGGTATTCCTTTTCCATTATCGGCAATTTCAATGTCAACGCCGGCATTTGCTGAGACAACAGCGATTTTAACCCACGGACTGTCGTGATTGCAATAGTTAATCGCATTATGTATCAGATTTTGTAATACAGAAAGCAATAAAACCTTATCGGCCATTATCTCGGCATGGTGATCAATTTTCACTTCGAAATTGATTTTGCTGAATCCGCTTACATGCCGGAGTGAAAGTAAGATTTCGTCGACGATGGATTTCAGATTCACCTGCATCAGTTTACTTGAACCTTTCCTGGTTTTCGCGAGTTCAATCAGGTCGAGCAAAGTGCGGTCGAGTCGTTTTACGCTCGTTTCAATCATGTTGAAGTACTTTTCTATTTCTTCATCATGCATTTCGAGCCGGGCGAGGTTCACAATACCCATTACGCTTGCAAGCGGACCCTTTAAATCGTGAGATGCTTTATAGAAAAACGTATCAAGTTCCTGGTTGCTTTCAATGAGCTCTCTTTCGGTTTTCTTCCGGTCTGTGATGTCTGTCTGAACTCCCCAGGTTCTAATGAGTGATCCGTTTTCAATAATTCCGATGTTATTATTGAGCATATAACGGATTACTCCGTTTTTGTCAAGTTCTTTTGATTCGGCATTACTGATCCGGTAATTGTTGGTGATGAAAGCCGTCATCAGCTCCCGGGTTTTCTCATCATCAAAATTATTCTCGACATAATAAAAATCACGAATTCGTCTGCCGATTAATTCCGATGAACTGTTATACCCGTACATTTGAGCCATGAATTCATTGCATTCTGAAATAATTCCGGTGTCAAGCAACAGGTCGATTTGTTCCTGAATGGGAAGAGATGTTGGCACGGGTCTGACATATTCGGCCCGCCAGATTCCAACAGCGCTTTGATCAATAAAAGTTCTATACCCCTCTTCCCGTTTCTTTAATTCGTCCTGTGTAATTTTAAGTTTTGAAATGTCGGTACAGACCAGCATGATGCCGGCAGATGACTCTTCGGTATAAAGTGGCGAAGAAATAATCCGCAGCCAGATGGTCTCCCTGTTCTTGTTTAAGATCGTTAGCTCCTGAATAAATGATGTATTGCTATCCGTCAACTGAGGAGTAAGTCTGAGTTGGGGAAAAACATGGTCATATGTATTCCCGATAATCTCTTCTCGGCTAAAACCGGAAATATCACAAAATTTGTCATTAACGAAAACAATTTTATTGCCTGATACTATATATATGAGTCCGTCGTTCATGTTTTCAACGAGTGTCAGATACCTTTTTTCCTGTTTCTGGATCTCAGAATAGAATTCCGACTTCCTTTTCATGATATCACCCGATAAAAAAGCTCCGGTATAAAGTGCAATTACCGCAACCGTATAATGACTTTGCCACATGTTCGTTGCCAGCATCAGGATCAGCAGGAACGATGTAATTGTAAAAATGAAGAGAAGGCTGCGGTAAAAGCTATTGAAGACAAGTGAGAATGTAAAAACGGATATTGATACCGGTAGAAGAATGTTTGTGTCAAACCCCCTGATGTATGCTACATAAACTTCCCAAAAGTGAATCAGGAAAACGGAGATGAAGGAAATATTTGTAAAGTTTTTCCTGTAAAATGTACTGTAATAGGAAAGAAAGTAGTTCGAAGTAAGTACTATCGAACAAATAAGTCCGGTTATAAGAATATAGCCATCATGATACAGAAACTCGAAGATGAATCCGAGTACAGTCACTATAATTGCTGAAATAACATTCAACAGCCGTAGATTCCTAAGCTCTTTTGCTATTAGTTTATCGCGAAAAGATGATAGCATGAATGTGTTTGAGTTCGCTCAAAAGTATAAAAACGAACCAATAGCTGCACCTGATATCCATTTGAGTCAACTTTTTTCAAATCGCAAGCAAAAAATGTAAGATAGATACATGTTTGAATTCACTTTTCACCTGTCAATGGTCAGGAATTGATAATCTTTATGATTGAAAACTGATTTCGACTGTAAGAAAAACTAAAAGTGCATCGATCTGAATCGTTTTGATCACCGATTTGAGCAAAAAGTTCCGTCAACTTTAGTGAAATCGGACTCCAATCTCCAACTTTCCCGGATTTCGATCGGTTAATAACTTTGATGATGTGAATCAGTATAACGATCGTGCAAAGAAATTTTTTTTCGCGTTGTATTTTTATCAATCTTCTGAACATGGCTTCCCATGCGTTATTCAGAAGCAGCGAAAAAAATTTTTCTGAAATTTTTTTCTCATTCACATCAACTTTTTGTGCTTTTCGAAATCAACAATTTATTGTGTAAAAAAATTTTCAAGAAAGTGTTGTAACCTTTTTTTATTTATTATGTTTGAATAGTTATAAAACAAATTAAAAACTAAAAACTATGGCAAAAGCAAAAAAAGCTAAGAAAGCTGCTAAGAAAGCTAAGAAAGCTGCAAAGAAGAGAAAGTAATCTTGATCTTCTCCGCCTCAGGCGGATTAAAGAAATCCCTCGCTCAAAAGAACGGGGGATTTTTTTTATCATTAATATTGAATAATACTGATTGAAGGATCGACTTTTGAGAAATTTTGGCCATATTTCTGTTTTCAATCATAGTTAGACTCTTTCAGTACCGATTTTTCGTAATTCGTAATTCGTAATTATTATGTGGTCCATCAAACCAATAAACCTCGATCTTAAATACACCTGGAAGATTTCCAGAAATGCATCCGATCAAAAGACAAATCTTATTGTCACATATACTGATGGTAAAGTAAGCGGACAGGGTGAAGCGGCGCCAAACATTCGATATGATGAAAGTGCCGAAGAGGGAATCAGATTGTTTGAATCAATAAAGAATGAACTTGATCAGGTCACCGATATTAGTTCTCTGCGCTCCGTACTGAAAGCAAATCCCGTATTTCATTCTCTAGCATTTGCCATTGAGTCGGCCTGGTTTCATTTTATATCAGCTTCAACAAACAAACCGGTAAGTGAACTACTGGAAATCCCACCTGTAAATGAAATCGGAATATCATATACGATTCCGATCATGGAAACAGGACTGCTGAAAGGATTTTATGATGAAAACAGGTTATCCAGGTTTCCTTTTATAAAACTTAAAGTGAACCACGAAGACGCATATGAATCTCTCAGGCATCTTTCATCTTTCTGTAACCGGCCGATCATGGTTGATGCTAATGAATCATTCCTGGATGTCGAGGAGTGCATTCGCTGGATGGAAAAGGTAAAAAGGATCCCGCTTGTTTTTGTTGAACAGCCAATGCCAGCAAAGTTGATTGAGGAATCGGAATATCTTAAAAAGCATACGTTGTTTACTTTAATGGCCGATGAGTCGGTAACTGATTATGCGGACTTTTCAGTTCTTAAAAAGTCTTTTGATGGTATAAATATGAAATTGATGAAGGCGGGAGGGTATCTGAACGGATTACATCTGCTTAAGGAAGCCAAACGTAATAACATGAAGACGATGATCGGCTGCATGGTCGAAACGACTCTTGGTATTTCTTCGGCACTAAATTTATGCAGCCTGGCCGACTATGCAGATCTTGACAGCTTTCTGCTGCTGGTTGAAGAACCGTTTGAGATGCTCACAGAACGGAATGGAATTGTTAAAAGGAATTACAAATTACAAATTACAAATTACGAGGGTGGTTTGTAGGGACTTATGAAAGTCCTTTTATCCTATACTTTTTTTTATTTATGCTGTTAAACACTCTAAAAACACCTTGGCTAATTTCACAATGCGCCCTCGTAATTTGTAATTTGTAATTTTTAATTTAAATCTGATCACCTTCTTTCAGCAAGCCTAATATTCAGCTCCGCCAGTTGTTCTTCCGAAATAGAAGATGGGGAATCAATCATCACATCACGGCCGGCATTATTTTTCGGGAATGCAATGTAATCGCGAATTGAATCGGCTCCGCCAAACATTGAACACAGGCGATCGAATCCGAATGCGATGCCTCCATGCGGTGGCGCTCCAAACTCAAATGCATTCATTAAAAACCCAAACTGATTTTGCGCTTCGTCATCGGAAAATCCAAGCACACTGAACATCTGATTCTGTAAAGTTTTATCGTGAATTCGAATAGAACCACCACCGATTTCAACGCCGTTTATTACCAGGTCATACGCATTTGCGCGAACCGCTCCCGGATCTGTGCCGAGAAGATGAATATCTTCCGGTTTCGGTGAAGTAAACGGATGATGCATGGCATGCCAGCGATTAGTCTCTTCGCTGAATTCCAAAAGCGGGAAATCTACAACCCATAATGCATGATATTTTTCTTTATCTCTCAGCCCAAGTCGCGAACCCATCTCCAGTCGGAATTCACTCATCGCTTTTCTTGTTTTCGAAAGTCCTCCGGCCAGAATCAGAATCAAATCTCCGGGCTTAGCCGATGTTGCTTCAGCCCATTTTTTCAATTCATCTTCACCGTAAAACTTGTCAACCGACGATTTAAGAGTGCCATCTTCATTGTATCTGGCATATACTAATCCGGTCGCTCCGATCTGTGGTCGCTTTACCCATTCAGTCAGCTCGTCAATCTGTTTTCTTGTCCAGCTTGCAGCCTGCGTTGCCGCAATCCCCAACACCGCTTCAGCGTCATCAAATACTTTAAAGCTTTTACCCTTTACAATCGTATTAAGCTCGGCTATTTTCATTTCAAAACGAAGATCAGGCTTATCGTTGCCATAATACTTCATCGCATCGGCATAACTCATTCGCTGAAAAGGAGGAAGTGAAATGCCTTTTACTTTTTTGAATAAATGATTTGTCAGCCCCTCGAATGTATTCAGGATGTCTTCCTGCTCGATGAAACTCATTTCGCAGTCGATCTGTGTAAACTCGGGCTGACGATCGGCGCGAAGATCTTCGTCACGGAAACATTTTACGATCTGGAAATATTTATCCAGTCCGGCCACCATTAGCAATTGCTTAAATGTTTGCGGTGACTGCGGCAATGCATAAAACTCACCCGGATTCATTCGTGAGGGTACAACAAAGTCGCGAGCGCCTTCAGGTGTTGATTTGATCAGTACAGGTGTTTCGACTTCAATAAATCCTTCTTCGGTCAGGTAGTTTCGGGTTGCCGCTGCAATTTGTGAACGTAATATTAACGCATCTTTTACCGGAGTCCGGCGAATATCAAGATAACGGTATTTCATACGGATGTCATCTCCTCCGTCGGTATTCTCTTCAATGGTAAATGGCGGAGTCTGCGATGAATTCAAAACAGTAAAGCTGCTCACATTTACTTCTATTTCTCCGGTCGGCATTTTCAGATTCTTGCTGCTTCGTTCGGCAACTGTTCCCTTTGCCTGTAATACAAATTCACGTCCGAGTTTCCTCGCCGCTTCACACAAGTCTGCATTCACATCCATGTTGAATACAAGTTGCGTGATTCCATACCGGTCCCTAAGATCAATAAAGGTTAGTCCGCCAAGATTCCTGATTCTCTGCAGCCAGCCACACAAAATGACCGGTTGTCCTTCGTTTTTCAGATTTAATTCGCCACAATTATGAGTACGCAACATTGGTAAAAAATTTAGGTGTGAAAATAGTAATAATCAATTCGCAAAACCGCCAGAGAAAAGGGAATCCAAAAAAAAAGCTGCCCTTAATGAGCAGCTCTTTTCATAAATTTCTATAATATCTTATTTTCCGCCAAACATGTAACGAACGCTAACTCCGATAGTTGAATTAGTATTATTTGGAGTTTCGTAACCAGCGATGTCCTGATCTTTATTGATGTTAGCAAAACCTAAACCATACTGAGCGCTGAAACCAAGTCCGCTTTCCATATCGAAACCAAGTCCAATATTAAGACCATAATCCATTGATTCAGTAAAATCTTTTGTATCTACTGTGTTAGTTCCGTCAGTATATTCAGAAGATAATAAAAATCCAAGATAAGGTCCGGCGAAGAAATTCAAACCACTTTCTAATCTGTATTTAGCATTGATTGGAATTTCAAGGTAGCTTAAATTTGCTTTCATATCACTTAAGCTATCACTTTGAGATCCTTTCATAGAATATAAAACGCCCGGATTGATGATAAAATTATCAGTAATGCCTAATTCTACCATTGCTCCAAAGTGGAAACCGATTTTCATAGCATTGTCATCAGTATCGTCACCGCCGATATTTGAAAGATTCACACCAGCCATTGGTCCAATTCTTAATTGAGCTGAAGCAACAGTTGATACAGAAATTAAAATGGCAACGATTAATAACCTCATTGATGTAGTTTTCATTTTCATGATTTTTTATTTGGGTTTAATTTGAGTGCAAGTTTATGACAATTTTCTGTAAATTTTATACATTTTTCAATGACTTTTGATAATTTACGTGAATGCAGGATGAATTAAATTATATATTAAATAAGTGATAATTAATATATTGCGTATATGATGATTAGCGAATCGCCTCATTTATATTATATGAAAGAAGCTTTGAAAGAAGCAGTCAGAGCATATGACCTTGACGAAATACCCATAGGCGCTATTGTAGTTTGCAGAAATAAAATTATCGGAAGAGGCCATAATCTGACCGAACGTTTAAATGATGTTACGGCACATGCTGAGATGCAGGCCTTTACGGCGGCGGCGAATTTTATTGGCGGTAAATATCTGGATGAATGTACATTGTATGTAACTGTTGAGCCATGTGTGATGTGTGCGGGGGCGAGTATGTGGACTCATGTCGGACAAATAGTTTATGGAGCAAGAGATGAGAAGCGTGGATTTCTGAAAGTTTCAAAAGAGATTTTGCACCCGAAAACAATTTTAACAGGCGGAATAATGGAAAAAGAATGTGCGGAGTTAATGCAGGAATTTTTCAGGAAAAAAAGAAACTAAGAGAAAGGAATCTCTTATTTATTCAGGACTAAATTTTTTTCAGCAAGTTGTTTTAATGCATCCTGCGTCAATGGTTTTTCAAGTTGACAGGATACAAAACTATTTTCAAGCGCTCTCTGTAAACGTTCCTGTTTCTGGAAAACAGATAGAATAATAATCCGGCTTTTCGAAGTAATGAATGATGGGAGTTGCTTAAACTCTTCGATAAAATCATATCCATTCATCCCGGGTAAATGCATATCAAGAAAAATCCAATCAGGCGCGGAAGCTTCATTACATTCTTCACGAAGAAAATGCAGTGCTTCTTCGGCACTTCCGGTCACTGTAACCTTTGATGCAAACCGTGTGAGTTCAATGAGACGACGATTTACCAGATTGTCAATCTCGCTGTCATCAATCAATAAAACATTTTTAAACGATGCCGTCATAGAAATGAATCCGCGGTACTTATAGCGGTCGTTTCAAATTTAATTCAAAAAAACTCAATGCGAAAGGGTGCGGAAGGCTTTTCTGCAAATATTATTAAAGCTGAATAGCGTCCAAAACCAGCTTATTCAGAGGCTTATTCAGGAATTTATAAACGAATTTGCTCTGATTTGCACGATTAAGATCTTTAAAACTTTCAGATGTCGAAAGCATAATCACCTTGCAAACTGATTTGATTTTATCGTCAAGTTTCCCCAGTTCTTCCAAAAAGCCGAAGCCGTCCATATGCGGCATCATAATGTCAAGGAAAATGATTCGCGGAAGTTGTTCAGGAGTATTGCCCAAACGCTTTAATTCGTCAAGGGCGCTTTGTGCTGACTGATGTACAAGCACATTGTCGGCAAATTTTTCGTTCTCTAATAATTTCTTGTTGATGAAATTGTCGAGTTCATTATCATCAATAAGCATCACAAAAGGATAGCGAGCGGTAGACATTTTCTTGCAACTGTTTCTTGCGCGTAAATGTAGTAAAAGTCTTGAGTCTTGAATCTTGAGCCCCGGGCTTTATACAGTAAGTTACTTACAAAATTGTTAATAACGTAGTGGTATACTGAAGTTATATACTCAATTCCTTTTCACGGACGGCAGACTTTAGTAAGCGTTTCCTGTAGCGGGAAATGAGATAAAATGTTAGTATCAACATGCAAGTCAGCCTTAATTTTTAATTCGTACTTCGGCTCCAGTACAAGTAATTTCTTAATTGAAATTCTTATCGCCCGGGGAAATTAATATATAACTGTCACGGCACCTGTTCTCGGTTTCTTCACTCCTGAAGCGAATAACTTATATACATAGGTTCCCTGCTCGACGGGATTACCATTGTATTTGCCATCCCATTGTTTACGCGCTTCGGTTGTCTCGAATATGACTTCACCCCAACGATTATAAATCAGGATTTGAAAATCTTTTATGCCTTCTCCTTTTACACCGAACATGTCGTTGATACCATCGCCGTTTGGTGAAAACGCGGAAGGGATATACATGCTCAGGGGCGGACTTACTTCTGCATAATTCGAAGTACTGGTGATAGTATTATTTCCTCTTTTATAAGCTGTGACTCTGTAAACTTTATTATCGACGATGTTCTGTGCGTGTGATGAAAGCACTTGTCCTAATAATAAACCTAAGAGAATAACAATTGCGTGGTGTGTTTTCATGTTTGTCATTCAGATACTGCAAAATATCCTCAGACGGTGGCCGGTTTTGGTAGAAACGGCCAATAACTTTCATTTGTAAAGTTTCAATGACTCTGCCCTGTAAATCGCAGGTACATACTGTGTTTATTCCATTGATATGCGAAAAGAGATATCAAACTATTAGAATAAAGTCTGTAATTTTGCAGAGTAAAAACATAATAAAATGCCATATCCGGAATATATATGCGCTCCGATGCGCCAGGAATTGACCTCAGTTGGATTTGAAGAATTGAAAACGGCTGATGAAGTCGATAAAATTATCCCTGAAAGTAAAGGAACAGTGCTATTAATGGTAAATTCTGTATGCGGTTGTGCGGCCGGTGCTGCCCGCCCCGGTGTTCGCATGGCGCTAAATAGCGGCAAAAAGCCGTCAAAACTGACTACCGTTTTTGCCGGTCAGGATCTTGAAGCTACTTCTCAGGCCAGAAAATACACCTTACCTTATCCTCCTTCGTCTCCTGCAATTGCATTATTTAAAGACGGGAAACTGGTACATTTCATTGAGCGTCATCACATTGAGGGAAGATCAGCTGAAATGATTGCTGAAAATCTGAGAACAGCCTTCGACGAGTTCTGCTAATTACCTGCAGTTACCGCTTACGATTTATTCCTGCTTTACTTTTTGTTTGTCTGTGAAATACTCAGGGTATTTTTCGCGGATCGGACTTTCAATTATTTGAAAGACGGTGTGTTTTAGAGCATCGAGGTCATTTTCCGTCATTCCCTTTGTTGATACGGGTTCGTGGATAATAACATGAGCAATACCGGGGTGTCCAACCTGTTTGGGATAATTGTCCGGAAGCAGTATCCAGTTGTTAACGAATGTAATAGGTACGATCGGAACCTGCTTTTCAATAGCCAGGCGAAAGGGCCCATTCTTAAATCTGCCCACATGAGGGTAGTTATGATGAATGGTTCCTTCCGGAAAAAGTGCAATACTGATTCCTTTATCGAGGTCTTTGGCCGCCCTTGTAAACGCACGGTGTGAATCAATCCGGCTTTTTCGGTTCACAGGAATATTCATTTTTTGAAAAAAGCGCCTGAAAAGAGGAATTTTCAACACTTCGGCCTTTCCCATCGTATGGAAATAAACGGGAATGGATATATATATAAGAATGATGTCGAGGAAAGAGGTATGATTCGGACAAAAAACATATCGTTGGTCTTTCTTAATGTGTTCTTTTCCATCAATTTTAAAGAAAAGCAGAGGTAACCACATCATTACTCTTCCCCATACTTTTTTAAGCTTAAAGACGAGAGGGAATCGCTTTTCGCTTCCTAAAAAGACCGAAAACAATGGAAAAAACAAGAAAAAAGACACTATCCCATTTAGTACGAACAGGCAGCGCCACACCCACTGAAAAGGATAAAATATGTACTTCAGCAATTTTTTGGAGACTTAGGGTGCAAAAGTAAGAAAGGGTTTCGGATTGGGGTGTCTGGTACTCTTGATGGGTTGCAGGTACCGTTTCGGGTTTTGGGTTTCGGGTTGGGGGGGCTGCTAGTTCTGTTGGTGTCGAAGATCCTGTTTCGGGTTTCGGGTTGGGGTGTCAGGTACTCCTTATGGGTTGCAGGTGCCGTTTCGGGTTTCGGGTTTCGGGTTGTCCTGCAGGAAATTGATTGCCCGAAGAATTCGAAAAGCAATAAAACGTGCATAAAAAAGCCTCAAAAAGCTATCTGAAGAGCTATTTGCAACCTTTCCCATGTAGCCAACCCGAAACCCGTAACCCGAAACAAGATCTTCGACACCTATAGAACCCGCATCCCCCAACCCGAAACCCGTAACCCGAAACCAGATCCTCGCCACCCATAGAACCCGCATCCCCTAACCCGAAACAGGATCTTCGACACCAATAGTCCTCGCAGCCCCCTAACCCGAAACCCGAAACCAGATCCTCGACACCCATAGAACCCGCATCCCCCCAACCCGAAACCCGAAACAATATCTTCGACACCATCAGTACCCGCACCCCACCCCCTTGCTCTTTTCCACTTTTTTTTTACCTTTGTCGCCCTTATTTTGTAGGGGCAAAGATGAAAGCAAAGGAATTCGTAATCATTTTCGGACATCTTGCACCTGGAGAACATGAATTTGAGTTTGAAGTAAACGATACGTTCTTTCAAAGATTCGAAAATTCAGTCATTCAAAAGGGCAATGTTGACGTACTTGTTGTGGTAGAGAAGAAGGATAACATGCTTCTTTTAGACCTCACAATGGAAGGGACAGTTATTGTTCCGTGCGACAAATGCCTGGAAGATCTTTCATTGGATATTGAAGGATACAATGAACTGGTTGTAAAAATCGGCGAAGTGAATGAGGAGCTTTCCGAAGATGTGATCAT
>CAZAON010000431.1:0-2356 GCA_964486655.1 uncultured Flavobacteriales bacterium | reverse complement strand
ATTCTAGTCGCCTCTTGTGCCTTATCTAAACAACCTGAAGACTTCCACAGTTCTTTTTCTTTCATTAGTTGGGAATGTTGTTTAAGTTTATCTTCTGTCCAATATTCTCTAAATCCTTTAGTTCTATTTTGTTTATCTTTTTCAGGAAGACCTCTCCATTTTGTTTCAATATCTAAGGATTTAGCTTCTTTTACTCCAAATTGCGACCAGTATTCTTTTGACTTTCTACCATGTTCGGCCCAGTCTTCTTCAGTCATTGATTCTTTATAATCAGTTAATTGTTTAATTAGTTTTTCTTTATGTTCAGGATTATTTAAAAATTCCTGATGCTTATGTTGCATTTTTAATTTAGTAAGTTTATTGTGCTTTCCATTGCCTCCCCCTGATTTTAGATTGTATCCATTGGGGACTAATGATTTATATTCATTAATAAAATATTGTTCTTTATTATCAAGTTCTTCTTTAGTTATACAAGAACAAATTTCTTCAATTTTAAAAGCATCGGGACTATATTTAGCTATAGCAGAATGTATAGCCGAATTACTTCTATTGTATCTTGAGGCAGTTCTATGTGCTTTCCATCGTTTTTTAAGACTAGTAGTAGTTTGTCCAATATAAACTTTGGTATTAATAGTATTTGTAATTTTATAAATAATTCCGTATTTCATAGTTATAGTATAACCTTTCTATAGACCTCTGTCAAGTATTTTATTAGTATACACATTAACACTTATTATTTCAAATATTAAAAAGGGAGCAGTTTTTAGTTGCTCCCTTTAAAATGCGTTTATACACGGTCTATCTATTGATTAACAATATTCGTGACCTTACAAAGTCTAGCAGGACTATCGCTAAACAGAGTTTGATCGGTGTAAGCCCTCAGTTCATATCCGGCACTGGAGGTCAATTCGAGGAAAAAATCTTCCTGTTGTTGGCGGCCAGGCATTTTGAACGAGATGTTCATAGCGCCGATTCTCTTAAGTCGTTTAGGCGGGAAAATGAACGCTTCGCCTTCTTTGACATAGATGGAAGAAACGATATCGATCTTTCCATTTTGTCCGTTGAAGGAATATTCAGAAGCGCCGTTTTCAAGCTTCGAAGACTTGTAGCTGTCATCGTACATACGAAGAGCAGCTTGATCCGAGCTAATGTTAGCCCAGGTCTTAGGAGAAAGCATACAAACGACATCTTGATCAAGACCACGTTCGACAGGCAAAGCGACAGCCGACAGAATCTTTTGGAAACTGAGAGCAGCGTTTTGTGCATCGAATTGGTTACCTCGCCAGAGCGCATAAACGGCGGCATCGATATTGTACAGAGTACCACTGTTCGTGATAATTCTATCCAAGCCGAAAACGTCATTCAAGAGCGATCCGAGTGGAATCAAGTAAGCGCCAGTTGCGATAGCCGCATCAATAGCCGTAAGGTCGCCAGCGTTTCCAGAGACGGAAACCGTACGAGCCGTAAGGTTGACAGCGGTCACAACAAGTTGCGCCGTGGTGTTAAGTTTATCGCCAGAAGACGTGGGAACCGCAACCGACACTACGTCGAGAGGCATGTTTTCCGCGCCTGCCCAGATTCCAGAAGCCCATGAGGCAGTGGAAAGGGTGTAAACTCGTGCCGCGCCGGCACCAGTTTGGGAAGCGATTTGTCCAATGTTCGTTCGTCCATAGAGGCACGAAATTTCAAGACGTTTAGCCATAGCGTTCACCATGTTTTGAACCATGAGTGACGTAGCTTTGACGAAAGCCTTGCGATCATTTGACGCACGAGCAGCAGCTTCGTAGCTCATTTGTGAGCGAATAAGCATTTGCGCGCCGTTAAGTTGTGCATCTTTGAAAATCGCAGCAACTGCGTTGTTCAGAGAAAACGCACCCGAATCAGCAGCGGCGTACGTGACGCCTTGTTCGTGTGACAGTTGGACAGGTTGCAGTTTGTTACTTAGAAGATTTCTAAGGACTAATCATTTCTGTTAGTCTCTATTGTTTCATATGAAAAATAAAATGTAATCCACCTGTGGTTTTTCGTTTGCCACTGCAGACTTCACTAATTCTAGGATAATGTAAATTTAATTCTTTAGCAGCTTGTCTTGCGCTGCTATAGATAATTCCTGTTTCAACACACTTAACTGGCTTAGATTTAACTTGAGCCATAACTTGTTTCCAATGCTCGCCATTGGTTTGTCCTAATCTGGCGACTTTATTCTTAGCGGCATGTTCAGGACTTACAGGTTTACCTTTTCGTTCTTTAGACCATTTAGCTTTTTGTTGTTCAGAATGAGCATTTGAATAACCATTTATTGATTTAGGGGATTTATTCCAGCCTTTATTCAATAAATCATATTGTTGTATCATCA
>CAZAON010000430.1:0-7659 GCA_964486655.1 uncultured Flavobacteriales bacterium | reverse complement strand
GATATTAAAATCGGCGATAAAGTGGAAGTATACGTTGAAACGCAGGAAGATCGCAATGGTCAGTTAGTTTTATCGCATAAAAAAGCACGTGCTCTCCAGTCATGGGATCGTGTGAATGCGGCCCTTGAGGGAGATGAAATTATTCAGGGATATGTGAAGTGCCGTACAAAAGGCGGACTTATCGTTGATGTATTCGGAATCGAAGCTTTCTTACCTGGTTCACAAATTGACGTTAAACCTATTCGTGATTATGATCAGTTCGTCGGTAAAACGATGGAATTTAAAGTTGTTAAAATCAACAACGAATTTAAAAACGTAGTTGTTTCTCATAAAGTACTTATCGAAGAAGAGCTCGAGCAGCAAAAAGCCGAGATCATGAAGAAACTTGAAAAAGGTCAGGTTCTCGAGGGTACAGTTAAAAATATTACATCATATGGTGTGTTCATGGATCTCGGCGGTGTCGATGGTCTGTTACACATTACAGATATTTCATGGGGTCGTATCTCTCATCCTGAAGAAGTTCTTAAACTCGATCAGAAAATCAATGTCGTTATTCTCGACTTCGATGATGAAAAGAAACGTATCGCTCTTGGTTTAAAGCAGCTTACCGCTCATCCTTGGACGCAGCTTGATGAGAACCTCAAGGTTTCTGATCGTGTGAAAGGTAAAGTTGTTGTTATTGCTGATTATGGCGCATTTGTAGAAATCGCTCCTGGCGTTGAAGGCCTTATCCACGTTTCAGAAATGTCGTGGTCACAGCATTTACGCAGTCCGCATGAGTTCTTAAAAGTTGGTGATGAAATCGAAGCTGTTGTATTAACACTCGATCGCGAAGAGCGTAAGATGTCACTCGGACTTAAGCAATTGAAACCGGATCCATGGATCGATGTTGCAGTTAAATATCCTGTTGGATCAACTCATACAGCTACAGTTAAAAACTTCCAGAATTTCGGAGTATTCGTAGAACTTGAAGAAGGTATCGACGGACTGGTACACATCTCTGATCTTTCATGGAACAAGAAGGTGAAACACCCTTCGGAGTTCACGAAGATCGGTGAGAAGATGGAAGTAAAAGTATTGGAAGTTGATGCAGAGAACCGTCGCCTAAGTTTAGGTCACAAGCAACTTGAGGAGAATCCTTGGGAGGTGTTCGAAACAATCTATTCGGTTGATTCGCTTCACGAAGGTACAGTGCTTAAAGTAGGTGAGAAGGGTGCTTCAGTGGCTCTGTCTTACGGGGTTGAAGCATTCGTTCCAAGCAAGCACATGGTGAAGGAAGATGGAAAAATATTGAAAGCTGATGAGAAGGCAAACTTCAAAGTAATCGAATTCAACAAAGATCAGCGTAAGATCGTTGTTTCTCATAGCCGTATTCACGAAGAGCAATCAGCTCAGACACGTGTTGCCGAAAATCAGGCAAAAGCAGGTGAGCGCGAAGAAGGCGTTAAAGCAGTAAAGAAAGTGAAAGAATCAGTTGAGAAAACTACCTTAGGTGATCTTAGCGTTCTTAGCAATCTGAAAACTGAAATGGAAGCTGCTGAGAAGAAGAAGGAAGATGAGGGCTGAATAGCTGTTAGCTTATAGCTTTTAGTCTTGAGATTAAAATATAAAAAGGGGTGAAGTTTTTCATCCCTTTTTTTATTAATGCATTTTTGGTTTTTGATTATGAAATTTAATAATTGCTGGAGCCAGGTTTATGGTTTATAAAAAAAATTTCTCGCAAGGGCGCAATGGCGCAAAGTGAGTGTGAGATAGCATTTTTGTTTATTGTGCCGTGATGACAATAAGAGGCGCAGGCAATATGTAAACAGTATTAGCGATCCATTATTTCGATTCTTAAGCTAATGAATCGCTCCACATAAAAAATGTTTATTTTTGAAAAATGGATAAATTGAATTTTGTAGTAAGCGACTTGCCGGCTTATTTGAAACAACTGGATTCATCAACACCCGGTAAATGGGGTAAGATGAACGTTCAGCAGATGATCGAACACATGACTGATTCAGTTCGTGAAGCAACGGGTAGAATACCACGCACAATTGTAACGCCGGAAGAAAAGTTGCCTGCAATCAAAAGCTTTCTAATGAGCGATAAAGAGTTCAGGCCTGAAACTAAAAATCCACTAATGCCTGCCGAGCCAATTCCAGTGCGTAACTCTGACAAGGATTCTGCTATCAGGGAGCTTGAAAGTGAATTAAAATATTTCGTTGAATTTTATAAAACCAATCCTGATGCCATAATTACCAATGCCATATTCGGTCATTTGAATTTTGAAGAATGGATTCAGTTGTTGCATAAGCATGCGGTGCATCATTTGAAACAGTTTGGAGGATTGTGATTTTACAACGGAGAAACGAAGGTAACAAAGGCAAACAGAGAGAACTCCGTTTTCTCGGTTTCTCCGTTGTAAAAACTATTTCGAGATAGAAACCACCTGAACAGAATTACTTCCATTCGCACATTGTACGGAAAGAAAATATGTACCGCTATTAATGTCAGACGGATAATTTAACTGTAGCGAAAACTTTCCCTTTTGTAAAATCCGGTTATTCAAAAATGTATGTACTAATTGTCCTGTTGAGGAATACAGGCATATAGTCGTTGGGGTTGAAACCGGAACTTCAAATTCAAGTGTCGGATTCAGGGATGTATTTGGAAATAATTTTACTTCAAGCGATTTCTCATTGCTAATTTCATTTTCTCCCAATGTCAGATTCGAATTCATCAGTTTTAGAATAAAAACCGATTGTGCCACATTATGTGCGATCGGATTACGGTAGCCTGTTGCAAACAGATCTCCATTGCTTTGAATATCGATATCATAAAACGTTGCCAGACATCCGATAGATGAATGAGCGCCATAATCAAAGATCATCAGTCCGGTCGAATTGAATGAAGTAACCGGATTTCCATATTTATCCACACAATAGATGAATGCTTTTAGTTCGTAATTGCCGGTTGAGTTTTTGATCATTGAATGTCCGGCCAATACTATTTTATCGCCATCGGTAATCACGACTTTATTCGCAAATGTCGCGCTGTCGGTTGGTACTTCAAATGGTAAATAACCTTGAGGGAAATTTGAACTTAGGGTTCCATCTGAATTTAATAAAATCAGAAAGCCGAATTCTTCTAATCCGTAACCCGTAGAATAGGAGGGGCGGGAGAAGCCGGTAATGGCAATTTTACCGTCACTTAATTGCGCAATGGAAGTAGGAACATCCCGGTTTGAAACATTGATTAATTTGTATCCTGAATTTCCAAAGTTTGTATCCAGATGACCTGTGTTGTCAATTTTAAAAACGGAAACATCACTCAGATTCAATGTATCGAATACTCCGTAATTCAGCAATACTCCATATACATTTTCATTCGCATCAACAACGATGTCTTTCATGAATGCATAATAAGAGGTGTCCGAATAAATTCCGTCTACTCCGAATGAAAGGTCTTTACTTCCATCGTGATTTAGTCTGGCAACAAATGGTCTGCCAAATGCACCTTTTCCGGCTATTATGTATTTTCCATTTGATACCAGAAAAACTTTTTGTCCCAATGCATAAAGTCCGGCCGTATCGAAAATGTCTGTAGTAATAAGTTCTCCGTTTGTTCCGAAAGTTGAATCTTTCGAACCATCCGGATTTAAGCGCATCATAATGAATTGCGGAGCGCCACAAACGCCGAGGACGCAATACTCAGTCTCTCCGATAACTACTATTTTCCCGTCAGGCTCGACTTTTACATCCATGTTTTTTGACTGGTCGCCTGCAAAGATTCCGGAAGCGCCATTTGTTCCGAATCCTGCATCAGGACTGCCATCGTCATTAAACCGATAAGTCCAGTAATTCAAATCACTGTGAGTGTTTCCATCATTCTTGCTAATCGCTGTAATGATTTTTCCGTCGCTTTGGATAACCGTACTGTTTCCTGCTCCTTCATTATTCTGGCTGTTACCTAACGGGCCGTAATCTAAGTAGCCGTTTACACCAAAGGTGCTGTCGACTGTTTGAGCTTTAAGGATGGGACTAATAAACAGGAATAGTAATATGAAGGCAATTCGCAGATTGTTCATAGTGTAGATTTAGAGGTGCTGCGAATATAATAAATTAACTGAAAAATGGAAGGCGGATTTATGTGAATGAAAGTTGAAAAAAATGGTTCTAATGCAGAGTCACGGTACCTACTTCAATTGAATCATGTTTTACCTGATTACCACAAACGGCCAGCCGCTTTCCGCAGAGCCATCTACATTAACTAGTTTAATAAAATACATTCCGTCGGTTAGCGAATGTATATCTAAAATGCTTTTCGATTCATTTAAACTAAATTTTTGTATCAATCTTCCATCCACTGAATAAATCAGAGCAAAGTAGTCTGAACTAATGTTTGTATACTTAATATGTAATTCATTATTGGCTGGATTCGGGAAAATGCTAAAATTGGTTTTACCACTTTGCTCAATTATCGAATTGGGATTGCAAATGGATGATGGAATAACATTAAAACTATATCTTTCATGTACAGTTCCGGAATACGGACATGCATCGTTTTTTATTTCGCAATAAAAATAATGAGGATTTGTAAGCGTGTCTGAATCTGAGGGAGTCCAGCAAACAAATAACGTATCTCTGTTCCCTCCGGAATTGTATGAAATGATGGACGGAATTGAATGATCAATACTGATAAATGTTCTGAGGTTAGTGTCTGGTTGAGACGCTGTGATATAAAAACAATTGGCTGTTAAGGCACAAACATTAACTGTATAAAATGGAAGTCCGTCGAAACCGGTCGGACCGGGATACGGAGAGGTGCAGTTTATTACGAACATCGTTATGTCTTTTAATATCTGCCCAATAAGTATTCCGTTTCTGTATTCACTAATTTGAATTGCTATTATCGAACTTTCGCCGGGAATCATTGGAGTGAGACATAATTCTCCTGAAATGCTGTTAAGCGTAATTGGTGAGTTGGAAGTAAACGGCTGAAGTGTGGAATATCCGGAAAGAAACGGAACAGTATCTGAAAGCAACGGCCCGATTCTGGGTGCGATTAATCTGTAGCTCAATGAATCACCATCGGGGTCCGTTACCAATGCAGGAATACATTCCATAGTTCCTGCACAAAGAGTTATTGTTGGATCGTAGTTGAATATCGGAGAGTTGTTACATATTCCCATTGTATCAACAATTAGTGCATTGACATAAAGGCTGTCATTGCCTGAATTGGAAATTGTTGTTGGCCATAGACTTCGTGCATGTAGTGATGAGGATATTATTGTCGAACCGGGATTAACAGTTATTATTCCGCTATAAATCCATTTTTCAAAACCCGGGTAAGGGCCACTGTTGCAGGAACTGGTTGCAGTCGGACATAAAATCTCTAAGTACTGCGGTGATGCTGTTGTAGCTAATAGAGTAAATGATTGTGTATCGGCCCTTAATGGAATACTTACCGGTGGTGCAGGATTGCCGTTGCAGTCGATGTATAATGTGTAATTCACCTGGTATTGATGATTGCCGACACATGTGTATGTCAGTTCGCCTCCGAATAAATGAGAGGAAAATGATTTACCTGTTATGAAGATTAAGACAATGGACCAAAGGATCTTTTTTGTCATTTCATTAAATTAAAAAAAATTAAAATTATTTAAGACCAATGTACAACAAAATGATAGCGTATTGACACAGTTCTGTCTTTTTTCAAATGTTTAATGAATTATAAAGCAAAAAAAATATTTGTAAATGACGAGTGTCTCGTTTTTTTATTTAGTATATTTATCCTTTATTTTATTTTTCTTTACTTTAAAAAGATTGTATGTGTACACGATTAATAATTTTTTTTCTGATAATTATCACTGAGGCTAATGCACAGAATTATCAGGTTCTCAAATTAAATTCTGTGCAGTATTATGAGCATAATGGCTACCTGCAGGCTTATAATCGTGAGTCTCCCGTCAGGGCACTTTATTTCGGTTCCTCTGCTGTTGTAAATTTCGACACTGCTTATTATTCGTTTCCAATGTGGAGGGATACAGCCGTTATCACTCCTGACACATGCGTTGAAATTGATGGTCCGGCTTGGATTGGTTATGCATCGGTCTTGCAAAACGGAATAACAAGAATCGTGAAAGGAGACTTGGATGACACGATTTATTATAATACAAATGCTCAGTTAAATGATTCATGGGTCTTTATGAATGATCGCATTTATGGAGGGGAAGTAAAAGCACATGTTGATAGCATAGTCTGGATGACGTATTGCGGAATAACCGATTCTGTGAAATGTGCAACTCTTTGGTACTTTGATTCGACAGGCGTGCAAACCACAAGTTATTTTGACGGGAAACAAATCTGGATGAGTAAGAATAATGGATTCTTCAAGTTCCAGTTAACAATGCCTCATGTTTCGAATGATGTACTCGGTTATAATCGTATTCCCGATGTTCGGCCGGTTACCTGGAGAGATGTGTATGAATTTGATATCGGTGATCAGTTTGAATATTTCAGTCAGTGTTTTGCGCAGTTTTCAAGTTATCCGCCATCTTCCTGGAGCAAGATGGTAATTGATAAATGGTATGCTCAGAACCAGGATTCGGTTTATTATGTTTTTACTGATACATTGATGACTATTGTTCCATTTTCGGGTCCGACTTACACCATTAGTCTCGATACCGTTGGTTATGCTTTATCAGATGATACGTTATATACTACGCTGCCCGAAGAAAATATAATTGATACGTCCCTTTATTACATTGATACCTATTTTATTTACCTGATTGGAAGTCGTCCATCATTTGTACATCCGGAAGGATATAATTATCGCTTGGCTGATTCCTGTTATTCTGCCTGGAATTTTGAACCTATATTCGAAATGAATGCATATGGAAAAGGCATCGGACATACATATTATGAATACGATTTCAGATCGCAGGCCGGAACGGATTGTATCTGGAAGATGACCTGGTACAAAAAGGGAAACGACAGCTCAGGCACATATGTACCTATAATGACCGGACTAAGCGATTTTTCGGATAGCAGACATGTGATGATTTTCCCAAACCCGGCCCATTCGGAAGTAACTGTTAAAATGGACACTGAGGAGGAAACAGAATTGACGTTAATGAATATTAGTGGTCAAAAAATATCCGAAACAAAGTTCAACGGGACAATAAAAATAAGCATGGAAGATTACAGTAACGGAGTTTATTTTATCCGGTTAATTAATAATAGCGGAACTTATTCGAAGAAAATATTGAAATTTTGATTTAGGTTAATTATTGACCGACGCCAGTAAATAAATCACCGCCATCCGTATCGCAACCCCATTTTCAACTTGTTGCAGAATAATTGACTGATCCGAGTCCGCCACATCACTCGTAATTTCAACTCCGCGGTTAATCGGACCCGGATGCATGATGACGATTTGCTTCGAAAGAGAGTTGAGTATTTCCTTTGTGATTCCATAAAGCATGATGTACTCTCTCAAAGAAGGGAAGTAGCGGGAGTCTTGTCTTTCGAGTTGAATGCGTAAGACATTGGCCACATCACACCATTCAAGTGCGGTTCGAAGATTATGCTCAACTTTTACACCGAGTGAAGAGATGTAGCGCGGAATCAATGTTGTCGGTCCGCATACCATAACTTCCGCACCTAATTTTTT
>CAZAON010000429.1:0-11970 GCA_964486655.1 uncultured Flavobacteriales bacterium | reverse complement strand
CTTCCACTCCGCGGTAAAGCAACACACCCTCCTGGTACGATTCAAATTCCATCGTCGCTTTGTCGGTTTCAATCTCTGCTACGAGATCACCGCTCTTTACTTGATCACCAATTTTTTTATGCCATTTAGCGACGACTCCTTCAGTCATCGTATCACTCATTTTGGGCATTCGAACTAGTTCCATGGGGTTGGGGTTGGGGGGTTGGGCGACGTTATTCGGGATTACTTTTGTTATTGTTTCGGGTTTCGGGTTTCGGGTTGGGGGATGCTTAGTCTTGGGGAGGTCGATGAATAGGTTTTGGGTTTTGGGTTTTGGGTTGGGGGTTGCTGGTTCTTATGGGATCCCTGACCTCAATCTTCTCCCGATTACTTGGGACTTCATTCTTCAATAACGCGAGACCTCAATCTTCAATAATATAAGGGTAGTCTTTTTGTACGTATACATCCGTAAACAATTCCGACGGATCAGGATATGGTGATTCTTCGGAGAATGTTACTGAATCTTCAACGACTTCTTTAATGCGTGTATTTATTTCTTCAAGCTGTGCATCGGAGGCAAATTTATTGGCTCTGATTTTTTTCAGAACCATTTCGATCGGATCCTGTGCTTTATATGCTTCTACTTCTTCTTTTGTACGGTATTTAGCCGGGTCGCTCATGGAATGTCCTTTGTACCTGTACGTATTTATTTCAAGCAGGTACGGACCTTTTCCTTCACGCGCATGTGTTGCCGCTTTCAGCATAGCCTTATGCACTTCTTCCACACTCATTCCGTCTACGGGCTCCGATGGCATGTCGTAAGCAAGTCCGAGCTTATATAAATCTGTTACATTACTCGTACGCTCTACCGATGTTCCCATCGCATAGTTATTATTTTCGATCACAAAAATAACAGGCAGCGTCCATGTCATCGCCATGTTAAGGGCTTCGTGAAAAGCACCCTGGCGAACGGCTCCATCGCCCATGTAACAAACGGTTACATTTTTTGTTCCGTTATATTTTTCCGCGAATGCGATTCCTGCTCCGAGCGGAATCTGTCCGCCCACGATACCATGTCCGCCGAAAAATCTGTGTTCAGCGTCGAACATGTGCATCGAGCCTCCTTTTCCTTTCGAACATCCCGTGGCCTTACCATAGAGCTCGGCCATGACAGCGCGCGCCGATACGCCTTTCCCGAGTGCATGTGCATGATCGCGGTAAGCGGTTATCATATTATCCTGTGGTGTAAGCACCGACATGGTGCCTGCGACGATTGCTTCCTGACCTATGTAGAGGTGACAAAACCCTTTAATCTTCTGCATGCCGTATAACTGACCTGCGCGTTCTTCGAATTTTCGCATAAGGAGCATGTCCTCATACCATTTCAGATACTGTTTGCCTGAAAATTGTTCTTTAGCCATAAGCGGCAAAGATAAAATTTGGTTTGGTTCGGGGTCTAATATTCTCATACTGGCCTAAAAACTGACAATATAGCCATTTTCATATTTTCCCGATGCGATTGCAATGACTATATTCGCACTCCCATGGAATTACTAATGAAAAAAATACAGATGGTTGACCTTCAGGGTCAATACCAGAAAATTCAGGCCGAAATTGACAAGGCCGTACTGGATGTTATTCATTCCGCAGCCTTCATTAACGGGCCGGAGGTCAAAGCGTTTCAGGCAGATCTTGAGAACTACCTGAAAGTGAAGCATGTAATTCCGTGTGCAAACGGAACCGATGCCCTTCAGATTGCCATGATGGCGCTCGGACTACAGCCGGGAGATGAGGTCATTACGGCCAATTTTACCTATGTAGCTACTGCAGAGGTAATCGCTCTTCTCAAACTGAAGCCGGTTTTAGTCGATGTCAATCCGGATACGTTTACGATCGACCCAAAAGCCATGGAGGCGGCCATTACCCCAAAGACAAAAGCCATCGTTCCGGTTCACCTGTTCGGTCAGTGTGCTGACATGGAAACGATCAATGCCATTGCGAAAAAGCATAACCTCTTTGTGATCGAGGACAATGCGCAGGCAATCGGTTCGAACTATAAAATGAAGGATGGTTCAACCCATAAATCGGGAACGATCAGCACGGTTGGATGTACATCATTTTTCCCTTCTAAAAATCTCGGATGTTATGGTGATGGCGGTGCGATTTTCACGAATGACGATGAACTCGCTAAGAAGATCCGCATGATTGCCAATCATGGTCAGTCGGTTCAGTATTATCACGACGAAATCGGTGTTAACTCAAGACTCGACAGCATTCAGGCCGCGATTTTAAGAATCAAACTTCGTCACCTCGACGAATACGCCGCGGCTCGTCAGAAAGTAGCGGCCTATTATGACAAAGCGTTCGGTTCACATCCTAAAGTGAAAATTCCTGCACGCACGAATGTTTCCGATCACGTTTTCCACCAGTACACAATGGTATTAAACGGTGTTGACAGGAATGCATTACGCGCATATCTGGCGACGAAAGATATTCCTGCAATGATCTATTATCCGGTTCCGTTGCATTTACAAAAAGCGTATCGTGACCCAAGATATAAAGAAGGAGATTTTCCGGTTACGGAGCGTTTATGTGCCAATGTTATTTCACTTCCGATACACACTGAGATGAATGAGGAAACGCTCAGCTATATTTGTGAAAACACACTTGCGTTTTTAAATAAATAATAATTCCGTTCTCCCTGCGGACTTACTAACCCTAATAAGCCTTTTCAAAGGGGAATGAAAAGGATATTTACATATGAAGATTGCAGTAGTTGGTACCGGTTATGTTGGACTTGTTACAGGAACATGTTTTGCGGAAACCGGAAACAAGGTTGTTTGTGTTGACATCGACAAAAACAAGGTTGAACAAATGCAAAAGGGAGTCATTCCCATTTACGAACCGCATCTCGATGTTTTATTCGAACGGAATATTAAACAGGGAAGACTTCAGTTTACGACTGATCTGAAAGAAGGAATTAAAGACGCGCAATTTATTTTTCTGGCCCTGCCTACTCCTCCGGGCGCTGACGGTTCGGCCGATTTGAAATATGTTCTCAAAGTTGCGGATGAGTTAGGTCATATTCTAAAAGACTACTGCATCATCATCAATAAAAGTACGGTACCTGTCGGGACGGCGGAAAAAGTGAGAGAGGCGATTGCAAAAAACGCGAAAGTTGAATTTGATGTTGTCTCTAATCCGGAATTTTTACGCGAGGGATTCGCAGTGGATGATTTCATGAAACCGGATCGTGTGGTAATTGGAACTCGTTCTGAAAAGGCGAAGAAATTTATGACCGAGCTATATGCGCCTTTCGTTCGCCAGGGAAATCCGATTTATTTTATGGATGAGAGATCTTCGGAGCTGACGAAGTATGCGGCTAATGCATTCCTTGCTACGAAAATCACATTCATGAATGAAGTCGCGAATCTCTGTGAAAAAGTCGGGGCGAATGTGGATTCGGTAAGGATCGGAATTGGCTCCGACGACAGAATTGGAAAAAGGTTTTTATTTGCCGGCATCGGTTACGGTGGCAGTTGTTTTCCGAAGGATGTGCAGGCACTTTCAAAAACATCGGGAGAATTTAATTACGACTTCCGCATTCTGAATTCGGTTATGGAGGTTAATGAAATACAGAAGTCCATCATTGTTGACCGTATTAAAAAACATTTCGGAGGAAATCTGAAAGGAAAGAAAGCGGCATTGTGGGGGCTATCATTCAAACCTGATACCGATGATATCCGTGAGGCTCCATCGCTGTACATCATCGATGCTTTGGTGAAAGAAGGCGTATCAGTATCAGCATATGATCCGGAAGGAATGAATAATGTAAAATCGGTCATCGGCGATAAGATTAATTATGGATCTGATCAGTATGAGGTGTTGAAAGATGCGGATTTTCTTATCATTGCAACAGAGTGGTCGGTTTTTCGCACACCTGAATTTGATAAGATGTCGGCTCTGCTGAAAAACAAACTGATATTCGACGGAAGAAATGTATACGATCTGAACCAGATGAAGGAACTCGGATTTACGTATTACAGTATCGGAAGGACAAAAGTAAATTGAAATGAAAACAATTTTAATTACAGGCGCTGCCGGATTTCTTGGTTCACATCTCTGCGATCGTTTTATCAAAGAAGGATACAGGGTTTTGGGAATGGACAACCTGATTACCGGAGAAATTAAAAACATAGAACATCTTTTCAAGTTGAAGGAATTCGAATTCTATCATCACGATGTTTCCAAATATGTTGCGGTTCCCGGAAAGCTCGATTACATATTACACTTCGCCTCGCCTGCAAGTCCGATAGATTATCTTAAAATCCCGATCCAGACTCTTAAAGTAAGTTCGCTTGGTACGCATAACCTTCTGGGTCTTGCGAAAGCGAAAGGCGCGCGGATACTTGTTGCATCAACGTCTGAAGTATATGGTGATCCGTTAGTTCATCCTCAGACTGAAGATTACTGGGGAAATGTAAATCCGATCGGTCCGCGCGGCGTGTATGATGAAGCGAAACGTTTCCAGGAAGCGATTACCATGGCTTATCATACGTATCACAATGTTGAAACAAGGATTGTAAGAATATTCAATACATATGGTCCGCGTATGCGACTGAACGATGGTCGTGTTCTGCCCGCATTTATCGGACAGGCATTACGTGGTGAAGATCTCACGATGTTCGGCGACGGAAGTCAGACACGTTCATTTTGCTATGTCGATGATCTTATCGAAGGTATTTATCGTTTGTTGCTGAGTGATTATGTATATCCGGTGAACATCGGCAACCCTGATGAGATCACGATACGTGAATTCGCTGAAGAAATCATCAAACTGACCGGAACGAAACAAAAAGTTATTTCAAAACCATTACCACAGGACGACCCGAAGCAAAGACAACCTGATATTACGAGGGCGAGACAAGTGCTTGGCTGGGAACCTAAAATTCACAGGTCCGAAGGTTTGAAACGTACATATGAATATTTCAAAAGCCTGAGCAAGGAAGAACTTTACAATTCGGCTCATCGCTTTTCATAATAATTAATAACGGCTGATTAAAAATAAAGCAATGGATAAAATTTATTTCGCACATGAAACGGCTGTCATCGATAAAGGCGCGGTGATAGGTGAAGGCACGAAGATCTGGCATTTCAGTCATATCATGAATGGCGCGAAGATCGGTGATAACTGTAACCTCGGGCAAAATGTGGTTATCTCACCTGATGTTGTACTTGGCAGCAACTGCAAGGTGCAGAACAATGTTTCCATTTTCACGGGAGTGACCTGTGAAGACGATGTATTTCTCGGACCATCCATGGTTTTTACGAATGTAAATAATCCGCGTAGTGCCGTCGTCAGAAGAAATCAATACCTGAGTACGAAAGTCGGCAAAGGTGCTACCATCGGTGCGAATGCGACGATCGTATGCGGCCATAACATCGGCGAATTCGCTTTTATCGGAGCCGGTGCCGTTGTTACAAAAAATATTCCTCCTTATGCATTGGTTGTCGGAAATCCTTCACGGCAGATCGGCTGGATGAGTGAATACGGACACAGATTGAAGTTTGATGCAAACGGAATCGCTGTATGTCCTGAGAGCAAGCAAGAATATAAATTAGAAGGAAATAAAGTTCGACGAATTAAATGAGCGAAGCCAAAATTAAATTCGCAGTAGTCGGTAGCGGTCACATAGGAAAGAGACATGCAGAAATGATCCGGCGTAATCCTGAAGCTCAGCTTGTCGCCATGTGTGACATAAAGCCGAAAGAAACGATCGGATTACAGGATCTGGAAGTTCCCTTCTATTCTTCGATGGAAGAAATGCTCAATGCGGGACTGGAAATAGATGTAGTTTGCATTTGTTCTCCGAACGGTTTGCATGCGGAACATACGCTATATGCTCTTTCGCAGAAAAAGAATGTAGTAATCGAAAAACCTCTGGCGTTAACGGTTGCGGATTGCGAAAAGATTATTTCGAAAGCTTTCCAGGTATCCAGACAGATATTTTGTGTGATGCAGAACCGGTATTCGCCGCCATCTGTATGGATAAAGGATGTAATCGAAAAACGGTTACTTGGAAAAATCTACATGGTTCAACTGAACTGTTTCTGGAACCGCGACGACAGGTATTATACAGGGAAGAACTGGAAAGGAACGCCTGATCTTGATGGCGGAACATTGTTTACACAGTTTTCTCACTTCATAGATATCATGTACTGGCTTTTCGGCGATATCAAAGAAATTAAAGGAAGATTTTCAGATTTCAATCACAACAAGACAACGGCATTTGAAGATTCAGGAATTGTATTTTTCAATTTCGTTGACGGCGGAATGGGAAGTATTAATTATTCGACGGCGATCTGGGATAAAAATCTCGAGAGCAGCATGACGATCATCGGTGAAAAGGGAAGTGTGAAAATCGGCGGGCAGTATATGAATGAAGTTGAGTATTGCCACATTAAAGATTACACGATGCCTGAATTACCGCCTGTAAATCCTGCCAACGATTATGGCGCATACAAAGGCTCGGCGGCGAATCATCATTACATCATAGAGAATGTAATCGATACAATCAAGGGAAGAACAACAATAACAACAAACGCGCTTGAAGGACTGAAAGTCGTTGATATCATTGAACGCATTTATGTTCAGCGCAATTTATCCAAGTTAAAAAATTATCAAGTTCAGGTTTAAGCAATGCATAAAGAATTATTAGAGAAGAAAACGAAATTAGCCGTAATTGGTCTGGGATATGTCGGATTACCGATTGCACTCGAGTTTGCGGGAAAAATTAATGTAATTGGTTTTGATATTAATGAAGGGCGGCTCGATAAGATGCGCAATGGCGTAGACCCAAGCGGAGAATTGAATGCCGAACATTTCAAAAATAAATCGATAGAATTTACCTCGTCACTGGACAAGCTTTCTGAAGCATCCTTTTTTATTGTTACGGTCCCTACTCCGATAGACGAACACAACCTGCCCGATTTAAAACCGATACTTGCGGCAACAAGAAGCATTGGTAAAGTTTTAAAGAAGGGCGATTATGTGGTTTATGAATCGACGGTTTATCCGGGCTGTACGGAAGAAGATTGCGTTCCGATTCTCGAAGACCTTTCGGGATTGAAATGCAAGGTTGATTTCAAGGTTGGATATTCGCCTGAACGCATTAATCCGGGCGACACCGAGCATACAATTACGAAAATATTGAAAGTAGTTTCCGGAATCGACGAAGAGTCGCTCAATGAAATTGCGGAGACCTATCAGATCATTGTTAAAGCGGGCGTTCACAGAGCACCGTCAATCAAAGTCGCGGAAGCGGCGAAGATTATCGAGAACACTCAGCGTGATGTGAATATCGCATTGATGAATGAACTGAGTATTATCTTTAACAAGATGGGAATTAATACTTATGATGTTTTGCAGGCGGCGGGAACGAAATGGAATTTCATTCAGTTCAAACCCGGACTGGTTGGCGGACATTGTATTGGTGTTGATCCGTACTATCTCACATATAAGGCGCAAGAATTAGGATATCATGCGCAGGTGATCAACAGCGGACGATATGTGAATGACTCGATGGGATTTTATGTTGCGAAACAAACGGTAAAGAAAATTATTGCCGTAGGTAAAGACGTTTCGAAAGCGAAAGTCTTGGTAATGGGAGCCACGTTTAAAGAAAATGTTGACGATATCAGGAATTCGAAAGTTGCGGATGTGGTAAAGGAACTCGGAACGTATGGTGTTCATGTCGAGGTTACTGATCCGCGCGCGAACAGTCATGACCTAAAGGAAGAATATGGATTTGAACTGGTGAAACAAACAGGCAAAGATTATGACGCTATTATTATAGCGGTAAATCATAAGGAATACATGGATCTGAATGAAGACTGGTTTGCAAATATTCTGACGAAAGACGGATTGATAGTAGACATTAAAGGTATTTTGAAGAATAAAATTAAAAAGGTTCATTACTGGAGTTTATAAAATGAAAATATTAGTTACAGGCGGCACAGGATATATCGGATCACATACAGTAGTTGAACTGTTAGCGAAAGGTTATACGCCTGTAATTGCCGATGATCTTTCCAATTCGAAAAAGGGAGTACTGAATTCGATAGAAAAAATTTCAGGAAAGAAAGTACTGTTTTACGAAACAGATCTTTGCGATAAAAAATCGGCTGAAAAAATATTCGATGAACATAAGATAGAGGCGACGATTCATTTTGCGGCATGGAAAGCTGTTGGCGAATCAGTCGAAAAGCCGCTGAAGTATTACCGAAACAATTTGCTTTCTCTTATCAATCTTTTGGAAATTTACACTGACAGAAAGCTCGACAACTTCCTGTTCTCTTCCTCCTGCTCTGTCTATGGCCAGTCCGATGTTTTACCGGTCACAGAAAAAACTCCGTTAAAAAAGGCCGAGTCGCCTTATGGAAACACGAAGCAGGTCGGTGAAGAAATTTTATCAGACACTATTCATGCGGCAGGATTTCATGCGATTGCACTAAGATATTTTAATCCGGCCGGCTCACATGAATCGGCACTTATCGGCGAATTGCCGTTACAGCCGCCGACGAATCTCGTTCCGGTGATAACGCAAACGGCCATTGGAAAAAGACCATCTGTTACAGTTCATGGAAGTGATTATAATACGCCCGATGGAACCTGCATACGCGACTATGTTCATGTGGTAGACATTGCGAATGCGCACATAGCAGCGGTGGAACGCTTACTGAATAAGAAGACGAAAAATAATTATGAGTTGTACAACCTGGGTTCCGGAAACGGAAACAGTGTGCTTGAAGCGATACATGCGTTTGAAAAAGTATCAGGTCAAAAACTCAATTACATTTTAGGTCCGCGCAGACCGGGCGACGTGGAAAAAGTATGGGCCGATACTTCGCTTGCACGAAATGAACTCAACTGGACCTGCAAATACAGTCTTGAAGACATTATGAGTACTGCCTGGAAATGGGAACAGTACATTAAGAACAACAATATCTGATCAAATGAATTTTCAGAAAAACATTCTCATTACAGGCGGGGCCGGATTCATCGGTAATCACGTTGTAAGGCTTTTCGCGAATAAATATCCTTCGTACCGTATTATAAACTTTGACAAGTTAACCTATGCGGGTAATCTGCTCAATCTTTCAGATGTTGAGGGGATGCCGAATTACGTTTTCGTGAAAGGAGATATTAATGAGGTGGGCCTGGTAAATAATATTTTACGCGAATATAATATTGACTCGATCATTCACCTGGCAGCCGAATCACACGTAGACAGAAGCATTACGAATCCGCTTGAGTTTGTTATGACGAATGTCATCGGAACTGTTAACATGCTTAATGCGGCGAAATCATTCTGGAAGGAAGCGAATCATTCCAAAAATCTTTTCTATCATATTTCGACCGATGAAGTTTACGGTACGCTTGGCGAGAGCGGATTATTTACCGAAGAGACTTCGTACGATCCGCACAGCCCCTACTCTGCTTCCAAAGCCTCGTCTGACCATTTTGTGAGAGCGTATTTTGATACTTATGGGTTGCCATCGGTAATTTCGAACTGTTCGAATAACTATGGTTCTTACCAGTTTCCGGAGAAATTAATTCCGTTAGCGATCAACAACATTCGCAACAATAAACCAGTACCTGTTTACGGCAAAGGAGAAAATGTTCGTGACTGGTTATTTGTGGAAGATCATGCGAAGGCGATAGATGTGATTTTCCATAACGCGAATCCGGGAACAACCTATAACATTGGCGGCAATAACGAGTGGAAAAACATTGACCTCATTCATCTTTTATGTAAGATAATGGATGAGAAACTCGGAAGAGCTCCGGGCACTTCGGCGAAACTTATAACCTTTGTAAAAGACCGTGCCGGTCATGATTTAAGATATGCTATCGATTCATCGAAACTTCAGCGCGAACTTAAATGGCAGCCATCTTTACAATTTGAAGAAGGACTTACGAAAACCGTTGAATGGTACCTGGCAAACCAGGAGTGGCTCGACAAGCTGACATCGGGAGAATATCTGCATTATTATGAGCAGCAATATGAGCAGAGGTGAGAGAAGATTGAATATTGAAGATTGAAGAATCAGTCCTTTTTTATTGCGAGGTTCAGCCAGTTTTCGCACCAGCCCTGATGAATACCGATACCTGATTTTTGCTGAATGAATTTTATGTAACCGCTGTCTGTTTTTTTCCTGATCCTGCTTTTTTCGAGCCAGTTGCTGCCTGAATAAACAAAATTGCTCAGTGTTTCGACGACATTCAATTCTTTGTTTGGCTTTATGGCCAGATCAACTTCATGATAGCTCATACCCCGCCCTATGCGGATAAAATTTTCCATCAATTCGGCATTATCAGGTAATTTGTATAAGTCGTTAATGAATTTTCGGGGCGAAAATCTTGTGTACATCAATGCGAGGTCATGCGGAAGCCACTCAAAAAACGGGAGATCGGCCGTATGATAATCAAAATACCAAAGCCGGTTTGGACATTCGATAATGCTAAGAAACCCTCCGGGAGAAAGCCTGTCCCATGCAGCTTTCAGACTGGCCAGTCTTTCATGCAGGTACATATGTTCAAGTGACGCATTGAAAATGATAAAGTCAAACTGAACTCCTGGCTTGAACTTCATGATATCAGGAGCGGCGAACAAATGAGCTTCGGCATTTGTCTTATATATCTCGCAACGCTTTTTTGCAACTTCAAGTGATCCTGTGTCAATGTCAATTCCGTATACGTTTGCCCCTGCTTCCGCCAATGCGACAAGAGAAGCGCCGGTCCCGCAACCAACGTCCATCACGGTAGAGCCTCTCAGCGGTTTAACCGAATTCAGGAAGGGAACATACTTCTGTCTGAATGCTTCAAGTCTTAATTTCATGTGATCATCCATCCAGATAAAACCTTTCTCCACCTGCTCCCTGTCATGCACCGGAAAAGGCTTTGGAAATTTTGAGAAATAATTTTCGACTAGTGACTTGCGAAGTGATTCAAGTTCTTCTTTAGCCGGGTGATAGTGTTTGATTCCAAGCTCCTTTTCAGCAGAAAATTCATGCAAAAACAAAAGTTGTTTAATTAGTTTTTTAAGTCCCATATACTTGCATAGATAAGTAATTTCCGGCAAACAGTAAAGAGACTTTATGTAGCCGATCTTCAATTTTCACTATCTTCGCCTCATGCCCGAATATCACACTGCTGACCTGAGTAACAAAACTTTTCTTGTTACGGGAGGTGCCGGATTTATAGGCAGTCATATAGTTGAATATCTTTTACGCCACAATGCTTTTGTCAAAGTTTTGGACAACCTTGAAACGGGTACTTTAAAAAACATAGAAGCATTTTCTGGCAATAGAAATTTCGAGTTTATACGTGGTGATATTCGCGATATAAATACCTGCCGTAAAGCATGTTCGGGCACTGACTATATTTCACACCAGGCCGCATTAGGTTCTGTTCCCCGTTCGATTAAAGATCCGTTGACAACACATGAAGTCAACTCGACAGGTTTCGTTAATATGGCAATAGCGGCAAAGGATGCAGGCATAAAACGTTTAGTGTATGCAAGCACATCTTCCATTTATGGTGACAGTTTGAAATTGCCGAAAGTGGAAGATGAAACCGGTGCTGCTTTGTCTCCCTATGCTGTCAGTAAAAAGACGAATGAATTGTATGCAAGTGTTTTTGCATCGGCTTATAAAATGGAGTTCACCGGACTGCGGTATTTTAATGTATTTGGTCCGCGCCAACGGCCCGACGGACCCTATGCGGCAGTCATTCCGCTTTTCCTGAAAGCCATTCTGGAAAACAAAGCTCCGTTAATAGATGGCGACGGATTGCAGACAAGAGATTTCACGTATATTGAAAATGTTGTTCAGGCAAATGTAAGGGCAATGCTTTCAACGAATGACAATGCGCAAAATAAAGTGTATAACATTGCTGTGGGAGAGCGCATATCAATCGCGGAATTGTAT
>CAZAON010000428.1:0-12142 GCA_964486655.1 uncultured Flavobacteriales bacterium | reverse complement strand
GTACAAACATCATTATCATCTACTGAAACGGGATTATGATAAACTCCGGTTACAGGATCGCAACCATCATTCGTACAAGCATTATTATCATCAACTGAAACAGGATTATGATAAACTCCGGTCACAGGATCACAACCATCACTTGTACAAACATCATTATCATCGGTTGAAACAGGTGTATGATAAATACCGGTTACTGGATCACAGCCATCAGTTGTACAAAGATTATTATCATCAACAGAAACAGGTGTATGAGTAATAACACCGGTCAGTGGATTACATTCATCCAGAGTACAGGCATTGTTATCGCTGATATTTAGCTGGCAAGAAGCATTTCCCAAAATCACGAAATCAAAATCAGCTTCATTACAATCTGAATTTTGAATATGAACGGTGGCTATATGATTTCCAAATAAAAGGGGGTTAAAAGTTACAGTAAATGAAAGCTGAGAACCGGCTGCAATTGTAGCAGGCAATGTCAGGCCGGAAATAACAAAAGATGAAGCCTGGGCTCCACTCAAAGTCACAGAGCTGATCGTAAGTGAGGATGTACCAGTATTTTCAATCGTGAATGGTTTATTGATAGAACTGAAAACGGGTGTCTGTCCTAAATTAGTATTATTGGTTTGCGAAACGTTAGTACTGCCATCATCAATATTCACCGAATTACCTTTAACGGCAATTTCATTCGACACTCCGAATAAAATTGAAACGGTATTAGTTCCGGAATTAGTGACAGCGATATCAAGCTTTCCGTCTTTATTGAAATCACCAACGGCAAGTGAACGAGGTTGCGATCCGGTTGAAAAATTTACAGCGCTTGCGAACACTCCTGCTCCATTATTGATTAAAACCGAAACATTATTTGAGTTCATGTTAGCGGTAACGATGTCAGGGAAATTATCATTGTTAAAATCACCTGTAGCAATACATTGAGGATTTGATCCTACACTATACTCCGGCCCGGTAAAAGTATTTAAAGCTCCCTGAAGCCTTACCGAAATATTATTGGCACCTGAATTAGCCGTAACAAAATCCTGCTTCCCGTCTCCGTTAAAATCTCCGACAGCAACGGCTACAGGTTGAGAACCCACCGAAATAGTTCCGGAATAAGATTGTAAATTGTAAATCACTCTTACATTCGAATTCAATTTGGAAGCCAGAATACCGTCATTCGTTCCATTGATATTGAATGAACCTGTTGCCATTGAATTAAAATCAGTTCCCTGATTAGGATTGCCTGCTGATCCTCGAACTACGCCGGAACCATCACCGTTTAATATGATATATGGCGTAAAAGAACCTGTAGCGGTATTAGGCGAAACAAAATCATTGAAATAATCTGAACCTTTATATAATGGAAGCAGGTCGGTCGGAGTATAATAAGTTAGAGATTGATTAATTACACCAAAACCGCCGGCACCATTTCCTAAAGTAGAATAACATGTGCCTGTACTGCAAGCAACACCAAAATCGAGAAGTCCGTCGTTATTTAAATCGATTACGGCAACTCCTACCGGAGCTGAAGCAGTACTCAATATATTTGACACTGAGAATCCCCCTGTTCCATTTCCCAGTGCAAGCGATACATTATTTGACGCAGCATTACCTGTAATAAAGTCTTGCTTTTTATCATTGTTAAAGTCACCTATTGTTATTGACTTTGGCGATGTTCCAACCGTAATATTAACCGGTGAGCCGAACAATAATTGAGTACAACCATTCGATGTTACAGTCAGCGTACACACTTTAAATACACATGATCCTATAGAAATGGTAAGAGGATACACTCCTGCAGGACCTGCATTAGTTACATTCACGATTCCGGTAACCGGATCTGCTGTTACTACACCTTTAAAATTTGCTGAAGTACGGGCAGAGATGGTAGCGGTTCCGGTTGGAACTGCAGTTGGAGTGAGTGTGAAATCAGCTCCCGGCACAACGGTTGTATCAGGATAATTTCCAAGTGTGCCCACAGAACCTCCGAATCCTTCTACATTGAAATTATAGTATTCCTCGTCACAATCTAAATTGCGGATTGTTGCCATAGCATGATGCAAGCCGGCTCTTGTCGGAGTAAATATTACATTAAAAGTCAAAGTATCTCCTGACTGAATGTTTACATAATAAGGATTTGCCGAACTAGAAAAGCTTGTTGCATCCGGACCTGTAAATGAAACGTACAGGAATTGATTTGCAAACCTGTCAGCCGGAACTGAAAAACTAAATTGATTTGACCTGGAGTTGCATTGCTGAACAGTTCCGAAGTCGGTGTTTATTGTTTGGGAAATTAAAGTGGAATTATGAGGAATACCAATGCCGTTTGCCGACAATTCGGCTTCGATAGTATTACCAATAAGTACAATCACACCGGGTAATTTAGCGGCAAACTGCGACTCCTGAACAACAAGAATATCCTGACGGTTATCCGAATTAAACTGACCGGCTGCAGCGAAAACAATATTCGCAAATGGAGAGAAGCCGGGATTTGTTACAAGTACATTTGTGAATGTATTATTGCCGTTATTTCTCTCTACCCTAAGACTTCCAAGATATTCGACAGTCAGTATGTCGGGCAGCGTGTCGCCGTTAAATTCGCCAACCGATATATGATCAAATTGCGATGTTGTTCCGTTATTGAATCCAAAAGTAAACCCTCCGCTTCCATTTCCATAGCGCACAGCTACGTTCACGCCACCAACAGCAATATCCTGTTTCCCATCCATATTAAAATCAGCAACAGCTACAAAACGCGGTGAAGATCCCACAGCTGAAGTTCCCGCCGAAGCAAACGATCCAATTCCATTTCCTAAAAATGTCTGAACATTGTTCGAAGTAAAAGATGGAACGACAAAATCCTTATTCCCATCGTTATTGAAATCACTAACAGCAACAGAATATGGACCGGTACCAACAGGAATGTTGAGATAATTTACCATAAATCCGCCATAACCGTTTCCGAATCGAATTGAAACATCGTTGCTGGTGTAATTCGATGTGATGATATCCAGTTTACCATCCTCGTTAAAATCAGCCGCTTCAATGACAGTCGGATTTGTTCCCACTATAATAGAATCACCAACATTAAAATTACCCGAACCATCACCAATAAGAACAGTTACTTTTCCGGATTGATAATTTGAAGTAATCAGATCCAGGTTCCCGTCGGAGTTAAAATCACATGTTGTAAGACCATATGGGTTACCCGTAACAGCAATAACTGCTCCGGCGATATATTTTCTATTACCATTACCCAAATAAATACTTATGCTATTTAAAGTTTTGTTTGCAACTGCGAAATCCTGATGTGTATCTTCATTAAAATCACCGATAACAACAGCATGAGGATTGCCTCCTGCAGAATAAACTGAATCAACTTCGGCATTTCCATAAGTACAATTGCCCGGATTAACCTTCAGATTAAATGAATTCGAAACACAATTTCCTACTGAGACCGTTATCAGATAATTTCCTGCGGGATGTGGATTAATGATTGAGACATTACCGGTTAACGGATCGGCATATAATGCTCCGTTGAATCCATTCGAAGCAGTTACCGTAAGTCCGTAACCCGGTCCCGGAGGAGCACTTGCGGTTACAAGAGTATCAAAACTATTCGTTACGGTAACATTTGAATAAGTACCTATGGAAGGCTGGCTTCCACCCTGCCCTGATAAAGCGAAATCATAATCGGGTAATACACAACTGTTACTTAAAAGATGTATTGCCGCATTTTTGACTCCGGACGTTGAAGGAGAAAAACGAATATTGAACGGAATGGATGCTCCCGGTGCCAATGTAAATGGCAACTGTACATTTTCGAGAGAAAACAGCGTTGAATCAACACCGGTAAAAGACATTGTAGAAACAGTGAGTGAATCAATTCCGGGATTACTAACTACAAAAGGTTTAATTAATGACGAGCAGCTGTTTACTATTCCGAAATCAGTGTTGTTTGCAGGAGAAACAGAAACAGAACCATCAGGAATAACAATATTATTTCCGGAAACCGAAATGCTGCTGATACCACCGATTAATGTTGAAACCGTTGACGCAGTGCCACCGGAAATTAAAACATCCTGGTATGAATCATTATTAATATCACATGTTACGATTGCAGAAGGAGAAGGAGTCATTGAATTGAACCCTGTATTCTGAAATGTAAATCCTCCACTGCCGTTTCCAAGTCCAAGTTTAACGAATGAATTAGCACTGGCTATAGCAATATCCAGTTTACCATCACTATTAAAGTCACCCGATGAAACCGATAATGGCGTAACTCCGGGAGAAACAGATGTCTGAACTGCAAAAGTACCTGTACCACTACCGAGCAGCATGGTCATTGTAGAAAAAACTCTACTATAAACAAGTAAATCCTGCTTACCGTCAGCATTGAAGTCACCTTTTAAAATTCCCGAGGGCCCATTACCGGCTGTTATGGTGGTTGAACCGGTGATAGTTCCGCCACTGCCATTTGTCAGGGAAATACTTAAGTTGGAACTAAAGGACTCTCCTGTTGTTGCGATATCAATATTCGCATCGGCATTAAAATTACCTGCTACAAAAGAAGTTGAGGAACCTGTAACACCTATATTTGAGAGATTTGAAAAAGTTCCGTTACCATTATTTTTACGAACTGAAATAGTTGATGAACTAAAACTGCTGTTTAATACAAGAACATCATTCAGGTTATCGTTATTAATGTCGACTATTAATGCATCAACAGAGGGCGAAGTGGCAGTAAGAACAGTTAAAAGGGAAAAATTACCTGTACCATCTCCTGTATAGACATTTGCAGTGCCGGCATTTTTATTAACGATAACCAGATCCTGAAACTGATCGTTATTAATATTACCGACACTTATGGCAGACGGATTAGTTCCTGTTGCCAATGTAACACCTCCGTTAAATTTTCCGGTACCGTTTCCGAGTTTTATGACAGCTGTGTTTAAAGAACCAATTACCGATACCAAATCCTGAAATCCGTCATTATTAAAATCGCCCGTTGCAATGTCTGTTGGAGACTGACCTACAACGGTAGTATCTGTATAAATAAGTTTAGCATTACTGCAGAGCGGATTGGTAACAGTGAGTGTAAAAGTAGCTGAGCTGCAGGTCGAACCATTTACGGTGAGTGTATAGACACCTGCCGGCCTTGCATTCGTAACATATACTTTTCCTGTATTCAGATCTGTCGTAATGATTCCTTCAAAAGCTGAAGGCGCGATTGTGTTTATCAATGATACACCAGACGGAGGAGCAGACGGAGTTATGACAGAGTTATTACCAAGAACTACGCTTGCAGCAGGATAAGTGCCTAATAAAGGTTGCACAGTAGAAAGAACCTGTATGCCGAAATCATAGTCAGCTCTGATACAGTCGGTACTTGCAATATGAATAGTCGTATTTCGCGAACTTAATATAGTTGTATAAAAAGTAATATTGAAACTGATACTGTCACCGGCATTGACTGTAGCGGGCAATGTGATTCCACCCAACGTAAATTCTGAAGCGTTGCCACCCGTAATTGTAATGGCACTGACTACAAGTGGCGCCTCACCAATACTTTTAATGGTGTAGCTGCGAGTTATCGAATTGCAGGGAGACTGTAATCCGAAACTTGTATTGTTCGAAGTATTAAAAGTTATGCTGCCATCGTTTACTGTGTTTCCATTTCCGGTTACGGTAAGCTGACTTTCACTGCCTTTCAATACACTGACCGTATTTGTCAGAGAATCAGAATAAATCAAATCAACTCTTTCATCATTATCAAGATCGCATGATGTAATAGCTTCTCCATCGTAGTTATAGCTCCTGTTTGTAAAAGTTGAAACACCATTTTTATAAATAGTAATGGAATGATTTGCAATACTTGTTCCGGCAATATCCAGCCTGGTGTCGCCGTTAAAGTCACCAATCGTAAGACTGCCTGTAAGCTGGTTTACTCCGAGATATGTGTATGAAGTATAAGGAGTGTTGGTTCCTGTTCCATAAAATACAATTACACCCTGATTCGTAGCAACTACAAGATCCGTTTTCCCGTCCTTGTTAATATCAGCATTTGAAATTGCTCTTGGCAATAATGCGCCAATGTCTGATGAGCCACTGAAATTTCCTGAACCGTTACCAAATCTGATAGAAACAGTTCCCGCCGTCAGATTTCCAATGGCCAGATCATCTTTCGAATCTAAATTGAAGTCTCCTGCAGTAATACAAACAGGTTGAGAACCCGCTGTTACAATCGTGTTACCTGTAAACCCTCCCAAACCATCTCCTAATTTGATCATGGCATTATTCGAACCGGAATTTGCAACGGCGAAATCATAAAATCCGTCGTCGTTAAAATCTGCGATAGCAAGTCCGCGCGGATTAATACCGACAGCTATATCTGCTCCATTTGAAAAAGTGCCATTACCATTTCCCAGACGAACCGAAATATTGTTCGAACCATAATTAGCGGTGATGAAATCCTGGTTACCATCTCCGTTAAAGTCCGCGATTTCAATTGCGAATGGCTGTGTGCCGACAGGAATTTCAATATTTCCGGAAAAAGAAAATGTTCCGTTTCCGAAACGAATGGAAACCGAATTACCCGAATAATTTGTTGTGGCGATGTCACTGAGTCCGTCATTATTGAAATCACCAACCATCACACAGTTTGGTTCATCACCAACCGGAGTAGTAGTCGTGGGAATGAAATCGTAGCTACTGCATTTAGTAGGATACTGAATAGAGAGACTGCAGGTAGAAATCACACAGTTATTTGACTTTATGCTGAATAGATCTGTGGTTGGATATTTTGCATTTGTAATGGACAATTTACCGGAAGAATTTACTGTTGCAATACCTGAAAAACCAGGAGCGGTTACCACAGTCAATCCGCCCGGTGATACCGGAGGTGATGAAGGCAACACACTTATGTTTCGACCGTGAAAAACTGTTGAAGAAGGATAAGTTCCCATTGTTGGCGAGATTCCTGTTGAAACCCCGCTCACCATAAAATTAAAATTTCCGTCACCGCAATCCGTACTGGTAAAGTTTATAACAGCCGATCGATTCCCACTTGCCGTTGGTGCAAATCTTATCGCAAAATTTACACTGTCATTCGGGTTTAATGTTAACGGAACAACGGGCCCCAAAAATTCGAAATCACCCGGATTGACACCTGTTATACTTTTAGCAGAGACTGAAAGTGAAGTTGTGCCAACGTTCTTTAATGTAAAATTCTTTGCCACAGGCAGACAATATGATGTTGAGTCGAAGTCGGTATTATCTCCTGAAAAAACAGTATTATCTCCGTTCGCAATATTTAATCCATTTCCAAAAACAGCAATCTCGGGAGCAATGCCTAATGCTACTACAGATTGTGTTCCTGAATTTCTACCCACAATAAAATCGAGCATTCCGTCATTATTAAAATCACCCGACGCAGTACCCAGTGGATCCGTAGCCGAAACGGCAGTAGTTGCAGCAGTAAAAGCACCGGCTCCATTGCCCAGATATATTCTCGCGGAATTAGCCGGAGTAAACCAGCAAACAACAAAATCCTGATTCCCATCGCCATTACAATCAAATGTTTTCAAAGAACTGAATGTCTGATTTGTACTAACATTTGTTGTTCCCGAAAAAGTTCCATTACCATTTCCGATTCTCACCGAGACGGTATTACTCTGAGTATTTCCAATTAATAAATCCTGCTTACCGTCATTATTTACATCTGCCACTTCCACCCATCTCTCAATTGACTGTCCTAATACATCGGCAGCACTGGCAAAAGTCACATTCCCATTTCCAAGTCTGATATATGTCCGCGAAGTTGATCCAATTGCGAGATCATCTTTTCCATCTGCATTAAAATCACCTGAAGTCACAAATAATGGAAAAGAAACTGAAATTATATTCGGTGACAGGATAAAACCGCCTGTTCCGTTACCGATCAAAAAATTAATACTTCCATTTGTCTGACAATTCACAGCAATGTCTCTCCTGTTGTCTCCGTTAAAATCACCAATTGCTATAGAAACCGGAGAGCTGGCCACGGAATAATTTGTCGAACCAAACGAACCGAAACCATTGTTTAACAGAACAGAAACATTACTTCCTGTAGTGTTTGCTGTAGCGAGATCCTGGTAACCATCGTTGTTTAAATCAGCAGCTACAATAAATACGGGACTTGTACCTACTGAAATACTGGTATTTCCGGTAAAAATGCCCGAACCATTTCCAAAACGGATGGCGACAGCATTCAAAGTTGAGTTTACTGTTGCAATGTCCTGTATTCCATCTCTGTTAAAATCACCAACGGCCGTATAAATTCCTGTAGAATTTACACTAGTGTTCGAAGTTACAAAAGCCGGAGCGGTACAAACAGGATTTGTTACAGTAAGTGTAAATGAACTCGTAACAAATGTATCTATGCAAACTTTTACGTTATAGACTCCGGCCGGACTTGCATTCGTTACATAAACTTTACCATTCAATGTATCAACAGTTATGATCCCCTTGAAACCAAAAGGAGTCTTTGCTGTAATTATTGAATTGTTTCCATAGCCGGGTAACGCATCAGGAGTAATCGTGAAATTAGCGCCGGTCCTCACAGTGGTATCGGGATAATTTCCCAATGATGGTCCGGGCGAAATTCCCTGCACTAAAAAATCATAATCACTTTCGTTGCAATCGTCATTATTAAAATGAACTGTAGTTGTTTTTGTACCTGCTGTCTGAGGTGTAAAAGCAATGTGAAATAATAAAGGGTTATTTGAATTAATCGTCGCGGGAAAAGGTGTGCCAACAACAGAAAATTCAGAAGAGTCTCCCCCGCTGAATGTTACCGAATGAACATTTACTGAGGCCGTATCGGCAGATTGAACAATAAATAATTTTAATAACTGATTATTCAATGAGCCTGTTCCAAAATCTGTTGCAGGAGTTATTGAGGTAAATCCATCTGGTATATTTATAGAATCTCCCTGAATATTTATTTCACCATTATCTACACCTAATCTAACATACACAGAAGTGCTTAAAGCCGACTTATCAGGATATACGATATCAGGTTTTCCGTCGTTGTTAAAATCTGCGATGGCAGCCATGGCGGGATTATTAGCTGGATTATCTATGAGACCATATATACCGGAGCTGCCTCCAAACCTCACTGAAACAGTATTAGTAGAAAGATCAGTTGAAACGAAATCAAGATAATTGTCGCTGTTAAAATTACCGGTTGTTAAAAATTCAGGATCATTGGCAACAAGCAGACTGGAGTTTGTTGGAAAAGTTCCTGTGCCACTGTTATAATAAACTACTACAGGGCCTCCCATACTATGCTTAAACGCCAGGTCAATTTTGCCATCGTTATTAAAGTCACCCGGAACAACTAATTTATGAACGTTTGCATTATTAAATACCAATGAAAAAGCAGTTCCAGTTCCATTGCCAAGGAAAATGTGGTAACCTGAATTGACTGCAAATGCATCTGCGAAATCAAGATTGCCATCGTTATTAAAGTCGGCAACAGCGACACACTTAGGATTTGGACCCGGACTAATAGAATAACCGTTGGTGAAGCTTCCTGATCCATTTCCTAATTTAATCTGTATGTTACTGGTTCCTGAACTTACAACAATCATATCTGCAAATGCATCATTATTAAAATCTGCTGTCAAAACCTGCACCGGAGTTGTACTTGCCGAAAGTGTTGTAGATCCTGTAAATCCGCCTAACCCGTCACCAAAACGAACTGACAGATCATTCGAAGTTGAATTAGTCGTTACAAAATCTATGTTACCATCAATATTAAAGTCAGCAAGTGCAATGGATGAAACACCCGTACCGACAGAAACATTCGTACTGCCTGTAAAATTGCCTGAGCCGTTTCCAAGCCTGACGGAAACTGAAGATGATGCTGAATTACCAATGACAAGATCCTGGTTACCATCTTTATTAAAATCACCAACGGCAATACATGAGGGCTGACTTTGTGCACTAACAGGATTCTCTGCTAAAAAATTCCCCTGCGAACAGACGGGAGGAGTAACAGTGAGTTGAAAAGAAGTGCTACCCTGGTCGGATACTACAGTGATCGTATGAACTCCTGCCGGTGATGCATTGACAATTCTAACCAATCCGATTGTTGAATCAAGAGTAACGATTCCTGTATAAGATGCGCCCGGCTTTATTCGCATAGAAGTTATTCCCGAAGGCAAAGCGGAAGGAGAAATATTAATATTCCCCCCTGATGTTATTGAAACAGGAGAATATGTTCCCAGTGTAAATGCAAATCCTGCATTGCCTGACGAATTGAATACTAATAAAATTATAATCGCTGTTGTATAAAATAGTAGCTTCCTATTCATGAGATAAGTAAGTGAGATTGAAAATTTAAACTGATAAAAAATTAAGATTCCCGGACAGTTACGGGCGTTTGAAAATTACGATAAAACGTGAAAACCACAAAGGAAAATATGACCAAAAAGCAGTAAATATGGGGTCTGGAGCGGGGGATATTGAATATTTAAGATTGATGTTTACGTCCAAATCTTCAATCTTCAATAATTAAACAAATTTCTCCCCTTTTTTAATCTTAACGTCATTCACGAGATTCCTGACCTGCTGTTCGTCGTCTTTCGGACAGATCAATAAAACATTATCTGTCTGCACTACGATAAAATTTTCAAGTCCCTGTATAACGGCAAGTTTATCTTTCGGAAGGTTGATAATGCAATTTGATGTATGATCCACCATTACATGAGAACCGACTACTGCATTTCCATGCTTGTCGTGAGGCAGGTGTTCGTATAGAGATTTCCAGGTACCAAGATCACTCCACCCGAATTCTGCATTAAGAACATACACGTTTCTTGCTTTCTCCATAATTCCATAGTCAATCGAAATGTTCTTGCACATAGCATATGCGCGACGAATGTAATCTCCTTCGGCAGGCGTGTGATAGTTTTCTTTTCCCTCCATGAACAATGCATACATATCTGGCATCAGATCTTCAAAAGCCTTTAGAATAGATTTTACATTCCATAAAAAGATACCTGCATTCCACAAAAACTCACCACTCTTGAGGAAGAACTTCGCCATTTCAAGATTGGGCTTTTCTGTAAATGTCTTCACCTTGCTGATACTGAATTCTTCCTCTCCCGCATCTTCCTTAAATTGAATATAACCGTATCCGGTATCCGGTCTGCTTGGCTTAATTCCTATCGTCAGCAATACATCTTTCTCCGCCGTAAATTCAAGTCCGCGCACAATTGCCTCATGAAATTTTTTCTCATCCTGAATCACATGATCCGAAGGCGCCACAACAAGATTCGCGTTCGGATTCAGTGAATGAATCTTTGCAGCCGCATAAGCCACACACGGTGATGTATTCCTTCTTTGCGGCTCTGCCAGCACCTGGTTTTTTCCCAACTCCGGAATCTGCGAGAATACATGCTGCACATAACTTTCGTTTGTGACTATGTAAATGTTTTCAGGCGGACAAATAGTAAGAAAACGTTCGTAGGTCTGACGGATAAGCGTCTTACCTGTTCCCAGAATATCAATAAATTGTTTTGGGAAATTGTTTCTACTCATTGGCCAAAAACGGCTGCCTATACCGCCGGCCATGATGACACAGTAATTGTTCTTCATTCAGGTTTTGTAAAGCTTTTCTTGTAAAATCTATTCGATAGAACCGGGATTACTGGGATTACTGGGATTAATGGGATGGTGGGATTATGGGATTGGATTTACTGGGATTAATTTGATAAGGGGATTATGGGATTAGATTAATGGGATTTACTGGGATTTACTGGGATTAATTTGATGAGGGGATTATGGGATTGGATTTATTGGATTTGGAATTATGGAATACTGGAATTATGGAATACTGGAATTCTGGAATATTGGAATATTGGAATATTTGTATCCCCCACCTCCGGCCTCCCAACTCGTCAGCTCAGCGACTTCAACGCATTTCGAAGTGAGTCAAACAATCCCGGTATTTCTTCCTTGTTGCAAGTTCCAACCGATAATCTATACCATGGGAAATCAGATGACGTACCGAATGCGGAAAATGGAACGAGTCCGAGTTTAGCCTCATCAAGTATGAATTGAGTTACGTCCTGCTGAGTACTTAAAGTTTTTCCGCTCT
>CAZAON010000427.1:0-7225 GCA_964486655.1 uncultured Flavobacteriales bacterium | reverse complement strand
CGGACTAACAGAGTAGTTAATTTTTCTGCTGTCCCTGAATTGTCCGCCATGAATAACCGTGAGCGCTGCAGAAACCTGGTTGAGCAGTTCTCTTTCGTTATTCAGTAAAATGTCGGGTCTGTCGCCTTTGAGGGCAGTGAGATGATTGTTTCTGGTGTTTCTGATGACTTGCATGGGGAGAGATTTTGGAGGTTTACATAAACAGGAAGTCTCTGAAATTGTTGGCGTCTAAAGGTTTTTCGAGGTAACGGATCACGCTGGGATTCATGATAGCGCGCTGCTTTTCCTCCTTGGTGTTATTGCCGGTGACGATAATAAGTTTGCATCTGGCCCTTACCAGATCGGGTAATTCAGCGAATTTTTCAAGAAAATTGTTCCCCGGTTCACTTTTGGCCTGGAAAGAAAGCAAGATGAGGTCGGGTATTTCGGTGAGTTTTTTAGCCGAAACCAATGCAAAAAGTACTTCTTGCGCGCTTTTCTTAACCTCGATTTTACCGGCCAAACCGATGTTTTTCATTAAAGTCTCCTGAATGAAATGGTCGGTTTCGTTTTCCTCGACAATTACAATATGCTCAAACGGAGGAGGTTGATCCTCAGAGTTTAACCTCTGGTAGGTTTCTGATTTTTTGGTTGACATGGGAGGAGAGAGTTTGTGTTTCTCCTGTAAATGTATGCGCAGTGTCTGCCCGAAAAAAGGGACAAAATGAAATTAATTGGACATTAGATTGTAATCGAAAATGAAGTGAAATACTTACTAAAAATCACATATGTAAAATATATAATTCATTATCAACAATATACGTTGATAAAATTTTCATAAATTATACCAAAAAATCATAATTTTGGACATTAATTATCTGATATTGGGTCTACATCTGGAAATATTATAATATCATAGAATGATTTATCATCGCAAATAATCTGAATGTCATGTATGGATCCGTTAGATACACCCTCACGGTATCTTTGACTTGATGTCAGGGTATTAATATCATCATGTTTGAATGAAATTGATTTCTCATTTATAATTGAGAAATTAAGATTTAATGACAATGCAATCGTAACTAGAATATCGAACATTTTTCTGGTTTTGATTACAATTTAAATTAGGTAGAAAATTCTATCGACTTTTTATTAGTTAAATATTACAGTTTGTGATATGAATATTTTAAAGACAGTTAGGAATCTAGTTCATAATTTGACTGATGAAGAAATTAAAGCATTAATTAAGTATGTAAATTATAGCAACAAAAAAGAAGATAAAAGCAAAACGGTTAAGTTGATTGATTTAATTCGTGATAATAAACAATTTTCATTCAGTGAAATTCAAATTGGATTATATGGAAAAATCAATTATTCTGCATCAACAAAATTATTATCAAGATTAAGAAACAATGTTTACGAAGTATTGACTTTTAATAATAGTCTTGAAAGTAATCATTTTTCAAAACGAAATAAGGTTTTACTAAATCTGCGTAAGCGATTATTGCAAGCGGATATTTTACAGCTAAAAGGAATTCGTGATAGCTTATTGTCATTATATAATTCTATTATTAAAAGATCTCGTGAATTTGAATTATATGACATAGAAATACAAGCTTTAAATTCAAAGCAAAGATTGCAGTCAATAAGTTCAAGTTTGTCAGTTATTAAAAAGACAAATGAAGAAATATATTTTGCAGAGACTTGTCTTCAAGCAGTAAAAAAATCATCTGAGGTGTTTCGTGAAATTTCGAATAAAATTTCTCACGGAGCAAAGCATGATGAATATCATGTTGAACTTGAAGAAGCCTTAAGAACTTTATTAAGTAATTTTGAAGTTACTAAATCACCAACTATTGGTTTTTTTTATTATACTTTAAATGCAGATTTTCTTCAAGGTAAGTTTGATTACATAAAAGCTCAAGATAGTTTAGAGAAAGTTCAAATACTCGTAAAAGATTCACCATCTGCGTTTACTGCAAATAGGTATGGTAATATATTGCTAAACATAGCAAATAATTTTATCTTTTTATGCAAATTTGAAGAGGCAATATCATTTGCCAATGAATCAAAAGTCTACTTGAAGAATCTTCCTTTTGCATTAAGATTAGTAGATGAAGTATTGTTTTATTGTTTTTTTTATTTAAAAGATTATAATGAATGTTCATTAATTCTAATGCATCAAAAAGCGGAATTGAATGATATTAAAATAGCCGATAGGTTTAAGTATTATCGGGCATATTTGTTATTTGCTTTAAAGAAATATGAAGAATGCTCCAAATTAATTAGTGAAGTAAGGGATTTTGAAACAGACAATGATAATTGGAATATATGTAAAAGGATTTTAGCAATATGTTTGAATATTGAACAGGAAAAATTTGATTTAGTTGAACTTCAAATAACTAGCTTAGATAAATATTTTAAAAGAATTCGACGTAAAAAAGTTAATCTAAATAGATATTTATTAATTCTTAAAATATTCAAGAAATTATTAAAATATAATTATAATTTCGATAAAGTATATCTGATTTGTCGTGAACAGTTTCGATTGCTAGATGATGTTAATAGTGAATTTGCTTGGAAAGTCAAATCTTCTGAGATTCTTAATTTTAGTACTTGGTATAAAGAGAAATTGTAGATTTGAGTATTATTCTACTTATTCCTTTTTTTCTTAAATAGGACACTTCCTGGCTCATTCATTAGACTTTTTTTATCAGTTTTGGTATCAATTAAATCAAATAGTTCCTTTGGAGTTAGATCGTGGATATTACATAATTTGAGGAAATTTTTCATGGTAATATTTTCTCCGTTTTCCCATCTCCAGTATGCCGTTCGATTTAGGTCGTTTTCATAGCTAAAAACTTCGGCGGATTTAAATCCTTTTCTCAATCTTAGTTGTCTCAAAGTGCTTCCCAAGCCAGATAATTTTTCTTCTTTTGAATTTTTTGATTTCATTTTCTTTCTTTATTTTAGACATGTCAAAACTAATGCTGGTTTTGTGAGTATGGTTGGAAAAAAAATGTGTAAGTGGGACATTAAAAATCAATGTAAATTCTAATTTATTGTGTTTTTTTTATAGAAATTATTTATGGTTGTACTTGAAAACCTTGTCGGTATTTGTAGTAGCTTATCTCAATATGAAATTAAGCATATTCGTAACTCACTGAAATTTGTTGGACACTCAAATAATTCTTCTCTACTTTTATTTGATTCGGTTATTTCAAAAGGGAGTGTTAGTATAGAATCTTTAAGCTATATTATTTATAAACAAAAAAATTATGAAGCTCTTAAGAAATTAGTTCAACGCCTAATTGATAAAATTTTAGATTTGTTAATTAGTAAAGAGGTAATGTTGGAAAGTGAAATATCGGATGAAAGAAACCTTGAAGTGTTTAACATTAAGCGTAAATTGCTTTACTATGATGTCTTAAATTTAAGGGGCCTTACAAAGTATGCTTTAGTTATTCTTGATCAAGTAATTAAATCATGTGAAAAATTTGAATATTATGATTATCTAGTATTAGCATTAGAAAAAAAACTAATAAAGGCGTCATTAGGTGATGGGTCCGATGAGTATAGAGAAATATTCTTACGAATTGAGTATTTTTCTGATTGTAATATTTCATTAAAGAGGGCAAAATATCTGCTACGCCTGTATTATACAAATTATAATTATAATCAAAAAGTTTTATCAATTGGTGATTTGAAGGACGCGGTTTCAAAGGTGAAGGATGATATGAATAGAACACACTCAAAGAATATTGGAATTCAATACTATTATTTAAATGGTTTGCTTTTAACATTATTAGGCAGAGTTAAGGATTGTTTAATAAATTTCACGGCTTTGAATAGTCATTTGAATTCAAATAAATCAATGTTTAGCAATTTTACTTTTGTAAATTGTTGGTTGAACCTTGTAGAATGTGAAATGAAATTGTTAAATTTTAATTCAGCTATCTCATATATCAAATTAATTAAATCAAAGTCTAATCAAGGTGAGTTTAATAATAAAATGATATTAGAAAGAGAATATTTGATTTATTTTTATCTACCAGATATTGAAAAGTGTGCATCAATTATGGATGTTTTGGTGGGAAATTCTGGTTATGCAAAATTGTCAAATTTTATTTCAGCTAAAAGATTGTTTTATTCCGCAGTACTGTATTTTATACAAGGACACTTTGTTGAGTCTTGCAAATTGTTGAATCAATGTAAACCATTGGATAAAGATAAAGAAGGTTGGAATCTTGGAGTAAGATTATTGTTTATAATAAATTACATTGAGTTAGGTAAATGGACTCTAGTGGAGAGTATGATTGAAAATCTTAGAAAGCATATTTCTCGTATACCGAAGGATTCAATACACCCTAGATTTGTTGTAATTTCAAAGGTACTTGTTGCCTTAGAAAGATGTAGTTTTAATTTTGATGTTGCAGCTATAAAATGTTCAAAGGAATTGGAAGGTTTAAGTGGTGCTGAAAAGAAATTAATTGCACCTTTGAATAGTCCTGAAATGATCCTCTTCCACGAATGGTTCAACTCCAAACTTAAAGGAATTCCGTACAATCATGTTGAGGCAATGATTCGTTTGAAAAAGGCGAATAAACATATTAATTGAATGATAAGAAAAGGAATTATTGGGTTGATTATACTTGCGGGTATTGTTGCAATGTCTTCGTTTAGTTTAAAGGAAGGGGATACATACAGTCAGGCATTTAAAGGGTATTTTTCGGAGCATAATGTAAAGTTGATGAGCAATGTGCTTCAGCTTTTCCGTTCAGTTGAAAAGGGTAATTATAAGCCTGATTCCGCAAAGAAATATCTGTCTATTGCAAGGGAAGAGTATAAATCTATAGAGGGATTCGTTCGCTACTTTCTGCCCGGCGATGCACGTATTCTGAATTCACCCATCATCGTTGAAATGGAGGAAGATGATGAGGTAAGTGCCTATGTTGTTCCGCACGGATTTCAATATGTGGAGCAACTGCTTTACAGCGATAGTGTGAAATTTTTTCAGCGAAAGTTAAAGGATGAAGTAGATGAAATCTACAGTATCATCGGGCGTTTCAATGAATCAATCTCGTACATGGAATTTGAGGAGAGGGATATTTTTGAGGCAATGCAGCTTCAAATGGTGCGGCAGTTTGTTCTGGGTTTTGCGAATTTCGAAACAGGTGATAGCCGGACAGGGGTGAAGGAGTCGGCTGCAACGCTTGCTTCATTCATAAAATGCCTGTCGGCCATGTATCCGGAGCGAACTGAAAGAAACAACGAAGCTTTTGATTCTTTCACAGCGAATGTGAACAACGCGATTGAGTATTTGTCAAAAATTAAAACCGGAGAGGAACCGGATTATTTTAACTTTTATAAAAACTATTACGTGCCTGTAAGCGGCAGTCTGAGCATGCTTCGTGACCTGACTGTGATTAATAATAACTACAATACGTCTCCGATAAATTTTAACATACGATCGGTATTTGATCCTCACGCTTTCAATTCATTTTATTTTTTACCGGCGAAGCAATTGGCCTCACGTGAAGAAGTGATAAAACTGGGACGGGCGCTTTTTTTCGATCCTGCTTTATCTGCCAACGATCTCCGTTCCTGCGCTTCCTGTCACCAGCCCGGACTTGCTTTTACCGACGGACTACCATTGAGTCAGGCATTCGAACCCGGAAAGACATTGACGCGAAATGCTCCAACCGTCATTAATTCCGTTTTGCAACGAAAATTATTTCACGATGGAAGGGCATTTACATTTGAAGATCAGGCCGGACAGGTAATGAGTAATCCGCTCGAGATGCATAATGATTTCAGTGCCGTTGCAACCAAACTCAGAAACTCACCTGATTATGTCTCCTGGTTTCGGATGGCATTCTCCAATTCCGAAGATACCATAATTACGAGCCGATCTATACTAACTGCAATTGCTGAATATGAGCGGTCATTGATTGGAATGAATTCACGTTTCGATAAGACCATTAGCGGAAGAGATAATTTAATGACGCCGGACGAGATTGAAGGATTTAATATCTACATGGGTAAGGCCAATTGCGGCAGCTGTCATTTTATTCCGCTCTTCAACGGTGCAATGCCACCGGAGTACATTGAAACGGAATGGGAAATTATTGGAGTCCCGGCTGTGTCAAAGGACGGAAAGAAAAGACTGGACCCGGATATTGGAAGGGCAGGAGTAATTAATGTTGATATTTTCAAACATGCTTTTAAGATTCCGACAATTAGAAATATTGAATTGACCGGACCATATATGCATAATGGCGTGTTTCGCACATTGGAAGAGGTGGTGGATTTTTATGATGTGGGAGGCGGAACCGGACTGGGATATGAAGTTCCGCTTCAGACACTGGATTCGGATTCACTTCATCTGACTGTAAAGGAAAAGTATCAGTTGGTGGCGTTTATGAAAACACTTACAGACACTGTAAATCTGACTACAAAGCCTTCCCGGCTTCCTCAGTTTCCGGATAATACAAATTTAAACAACAGGCCTATCGGTGGTGATTATTAAAAAATCAGAACATGGAATTCAACCTGCACGATTCAATTGATGTTTTAAAAAGAACGCCATTTGTATTAGACACTTTACTGCGTGATTTACCCGAACGATGGACTCACTCAAATGAAGGAGGTGAAACGTGGTCGCCTTATGATGTCTTGGGGCATCTGATTCATGGGGAGCAGACTGACTGGATGGCGAGATTGGAAATTGTATTATCGGACGGGAATGAAAAGACATTTAAGTCTTTCGACAGATTTGCGCAGTTTCAGGAGAGCAAAGGGAAAACATTGGGGCAGTTGTTGGATGAATTTAAAACCGTCAGACTTAAGAACATTGAAATTTTGAAATCAAAAAGTTTAAATGAGAATGATCTGGAACGAAAGGGCATTCATCCGGTTTTTGGTGAAGTCACATTGCGGAATCTGCTTTCCACCTGGGTAACCCACGACCTCGATCATTTTTTTCAGATTGTGCGGGTAATGGCATTTCAGTATGATAAAAATGTAGGACCCTGGAAGGTTTATCTACGAATTCTCAACTCAGCGAAACCGGATTAAAATTCGCGTTCTGGTTCAAAATTTAGTTTTGGCGTATATTATGGATTGATTGGATGCTTCCGGAAAGATTTTTACCAAGTGATTGGCAGTATTTATCCTAATTATTTTTTAGGAATGTTTTAAGCTAGTATGCATTTTATTGTTTTTTTCGAAGTTTCAAGATTTC
>CAZAON010000426.1:0-6471 GCA_964486655.1 uncultured Flavobacteriales bacterium | reverse complement strand
TCTGACATCATGGCCTGTGTTCAGGACGAACTGGGAAGCATCTACCTGTACGACCTAAAGAAGAATACCATCATTTCGGAAATTGAATTTGCCGGAGCCGGTGACTATGAGGGAATAGCAATTGTAAAATCTGATGCTTATGTACTTAGAAGTGATGGAATACTATATGAAATCTTGAATTTTCAAAGTTCTGCAAAAAAGGTAAATCAATACAAACTTAATCTTCCAAAATTAACGCAAAACTTTGAAGGACTTTGCTATGATTCTGCTATGAACAGACTACTGCTCGCTCCGCGAACATTTGACAGCGACGACATGAATAAAAAGGGGATCTATACATTTAATTTAACGAATAAAGACTTTTCAACTAAGCCGCTATACACAATAGATCTCATGCATCCGGTTTTTAATGAAGTGAGAAAATCGACCAGGCATGAGACTTTTATTCCATCTGAAATAGCAATTCATCCCGTTTCATATGACATTTATTTAAGTGACGCAAGAAACAAGCAATTACTGGTAATGAATGAAGGCGGCGAAATTAAAGCACTTTACAAATTAAGTATTAGTTTGTTTCCAAAAACAGAGGGAATCGCATTAACCACTGACGGAAATATTTTTCTTTCAAATGAAGGAAAGAAGTCAAAGCCAACAATTTTGAAACTCTCAGTAGATAAATTGAAATAGAAGCATAATATAATTTAGGATAAATATGTACAAAAAGTCATATCTGTTTATAACAATAATTTTATTTACAGTAATTAGTACATCGTGCAAGAAAACGGAAGGCGAAGGTGGAACTTCAGAAATATTCGGTAAAGTATATTTAATAAGGTTCGATGCTGGATATACCATTGCATCAGATACTGTTCCCGCTCCAGATGAAGACGTTTACATTATTTATGGAAATGAAAGTTCAACCTATAATGACGACTTTAAGACAAGTTTTGACGGATCTTTTGTTTTCAAGTATTTGTTAAAGGGGAACTACAGAATTTTTGCATATACAAATGATTCAACCGGCGCATATCGTGGGATTATTGATAATTCCGGACCTAAGGTTCCTGTCATTATTGATGTGAATTTAGGTTCAGATGAGTCAAAATCAACACCGGTAATTTATATAATCGATAACAATTTATAATGGATTTAAATAGAAGTTATGCTGATAATTTAATTATTCGGTGAAATTATTCAGAGATCGAAAATGATAAATTCAAAAAGCATAATTCTGTTAGCAGCAATTCTATTTCCAAAAATTTCAATTTTTGCTATTCCGGTTGATTTTGGATTTTGGAGTGGGATTACCGTCAAACATCAGGTCACCAGGGATATGGCAATTCTTTTATCAGAAGAAATTCGGCTGAAGAATGGAGTTTCAACAATTGACTCCTATTTTTCAGATATCGGAATTGAATACGAATTAAATTCATTCAAAGCGTCATTCAATTACAGACATATAAACAAGAATGAATCTGAATATTATAGTGAACGGGAGCGGTTTTATCTGGATCTGTCTTATAAGATTAAAGTTAAAAAGATTTCATACACAATTCGGCAGAGATTGCAGGAACAATTTACCAAATATAATACTAGTGAAACCGGAAAAATTCCGGAATGGTATTTAAGAACCAGACTTCTACTGAAGGTGGACTTAGACAAAAAATATACACCTTATACCTCATTTGAAATATATTATTTAATAGATAATATAGATGAAACCGACTCTAAGGTTGACAGGTGGCGCATTGAAACTGGTCTTGATTATGAATTTAACAGGAGACACAAGATTAGTGTGTTTAGCCTGGTTCAAAAGGATCTTGTCAAAATTAATTTGGAAATAAATTCAGGAATCGTTTATCAATATACATTCTAAAAACATGATTATGCATAAATTAGTATTTAGTTTCCTATTTACTTTATTGTTTGACGGGATTTCTTATTCTCAGAATCTGACTCCTCTTTGGACAACAATGTATCAGGGTGCAGGAGATAATTCAGACAGGTTCAATAAGATCATTGCTGACGGACAGGGAAATTTTATTGCTGTCGGTTATACGATAAAACCGAACAATTACCGTGATTTCCTGACAGTAAAATTTGATGCAAACGGTGATACATTGTGGTGGCGGACAAAGAATGGCAGTTCGAACGATAATGATGAGGCTATTAGCGTTTGCGTCGATGCTCATGGGAATGTATTTGTTGTAGGTTATCGGACTGATGATGAAACGCAGGATGATATTCTGGTTGTTAAATATGATCAATCAGGTTTTAATTTGTGGGATACAACCTGGAATTCTGTCGCTTCACTTGATGATGTGCCTGTAGATGTGAAAGTGGATAATGCCGGCGACATTTATGTAGCCGGAATTGCAGAGCCGGATTCGTTTATGGGAAGTAATGATTTTATTACATTGAAGTATTCCACCACAGGCGCATTGCTTTGGCAACAGCAATACTCCAGACAGGGAGTAATTGGTGGTAAAGACGAAATCAGGGGCATCGCACTTGGAAATAACAATAACGTATGCGTAACAGGTCGATCTGAGTCATTATTTGACGATGATATGCTGACTATTTGTTACGATAATACTACTGGTGCCCAGATTTGGATTCATGTTTATAACAGCGGAAACGGGAATGACAGGTCTAATTGCATTGTAAGTGATGCGAGCGGTAATTTTATTGTTGCCGGAAGGAATGATAACGGACATAACGATGATTTCAGAATTATTAAATATAACTCAGGCGGACTAATACAATGGATACGATTTTATAATTCACCTTCTAACAAGGATGATGAAGCATTGTGTATTACCACCGATCAGTCAGAGAATGTGTATGTATCCGGTATATCATATGCCACAGGAAACTCACAATGTGATATGGCAACAATGCTAATAAATTCTGCAGGAATTATTCAATGGGTAGGACTATTGGGTTCAGTTTTCATGCAGGATGATATACCGTCGGCTATAGTAGCCGATGATGTGGGAAATGTATGGATTACCGGAAAGTCGGATCAGGATTTGGGATTGTCGGTTAATAACGACTACCTGACTGCAATGTATAATTCGGCCGGCCAATTACAATGGCAACAACGGCATTCAGGTAGTCAGATAAATGGAAGCGATATTGCTTCTTCCTTGATTCTTGATGGATCAGGGAATGTCCTTGTGGCAGGGGGGAGCGAGTATGTTATTTCTCAGAAGGATGCAACTGTTGTAAAGTACGACATTACTGGTAATACGATATGGAAAAAGAATATGAACGGGCGCGGAGATAATTCAGAAACTTCCAAATCGATAGTCGTTGATGCATTTGATAATTCTTATCTGGGAGGTTATGCATTCAGATATGAACGCTATCGTGATGCAACGATTGTCAAAATTGATCCGTCGGGAAGTATTATTTGTTCTTTTGAGTATAACGGCTCCAATAGTGAAGACGATGAAATAAATGAAATGGTTTCTGATAATCAGGGTAATATTATTGCAGCGGGGTTCACGAAAAGTTTGGGCCAGAAAAGTGATTTTCTGCTGATAAAATTTAATACGGTTACATGTGACACAATTTGGACCCGGATTTATGATTTCGTAGGACAAAGCGACAGGGCTGTTTCAGTTGCCTGTGATCTTACGGGTAACATATATGTGACGGGAAGAAGTGACAATAACATACTTGATACTGTCGAGAATAGTGATATTCTCACTATAAAATACGATTCGAATGGAAATCCGCTTTGGATTCAACGATATAATGGTACCGGAAACATGAGAGACGAAGCGACAAAAATTTTACTTGACTATTCAGGGTATGTAATTGTTTCTGGCAGAGCTGAAAATGTTCATGATGATGATTTTGTAGTAATTAAATATGATCCTCAAACAGGTGATCCGGTGTGGTCTTCTCCTGTCTTTTATAACGGGCCTTTTTCAAACGATGACAGGCCGCTAGACATGGTCATAGATCATTCAAACAATATTTTTGTCTGCGGATACAGTCAGACCGGATCGGTGCCTGCCCCTGACGACGCAGCAGTGATAAAAGTGAATGCAGCCGGTAATTTGGTTGCAGCATATGGGTATGATGGAATCGGGGGGGGCCATGACAGGGCCGTAAAGATCTCATGTGATATTTCAGGAAATGTGTTTGTAGCATTTGAATCCGATGCCGATCCTGATCCTAATATTATAAACTTTGATATTCGCACTGAAAAATTTGATAGTAATTTTGCACCACTGTGGAATGTTGCACCGGTTTATAGCAGTCCGGTATATAAGGATGATTTGCCTGCTGGAATTACTGTTGATAATGATGGTAACGTTTATGTGATCGGTAATTCTGAGAACGACACTGCAGGAGGCATCACAAATCGCAACTGGATCATTCTGAGATATGACGCAATGGGAAACCAGACTATGTCAGGAATGATTGATGGGCCAAATCAAACCGACGATTCACCCAATGCAATGGTATTAAAGGGTACGTCTCTGTCGGTATGCGGATACCAGGAAAACACAGGCAACAATCTGAAGGATATGGCAGTTCAGAGATTTGAATTACCTGTTAGCGTTGATGAATTTAACAGCAGAGAATTTGTGAGTGTATTTCCCAATCCATTTTCAGACAAAGCACAAATTAGTCTTGATATAACACCACAGGGAGAAACAGAAATTATTATTTACGATTGCAAAGGCTCAATAGCAGGCAATATAAAAATCAATGGCAGAAAAATAATAAATCTTGACCGTAATAATTTAAATCCGGGGTTTTATCATTTTATTCTTACGGGAAATGATGGTTGGCAAAGACACGGGAGGTTTATTATTCAATAAGTTGATACTCTTCAAAGATTGATTACGGATCGGGAAGTTGATTGTTATCGGGTCAGGGTGTCAGAAATTAAAATGTATTACCTGTTGCGCTACCTTACTATGCGGATTCGCGCCCCTCTCCAAATCCAGCAACCATTTTTTTCTCCAGAGTCCTCCGCCATAACCGGTAAGATGTCCGTCTTCGCCTATAACGCGATGACAGGGAATAATGATCGCAATGCGGTTCATTCCATTCGCATTCGCAACAGCTCTCGTTGCCGTAGGTTGATTAATTGCGATTGACTGTTGTTTATAGGAACGCGTGCTGCCATATGGAATATTCTGAAGCTCTTTCCATACTTTTTGTTGAAATTCTGAACCCGGCGTATGAAGCGGAACAGAAAACTCTTTTCGTTCTTTATTGAAGTACTCTTTTATTTGTTTTTCAACCGTATCAAAATGCGGATTATGACCATGAATAATATTCGCATCAAGAAGTTTCGTCAATGATTTCAATTCTGTTTCAAGCATCTTACGATCGGTAAATTCCAGAAGACAAATTCCGGTTTGCGTAGCGCAGACAAACATTGGTCCGAGCGGTGATTCAAAACGATGAATATTGATGATTGTTTTTTGGGCTGCCATAGATGGTGAAATACCAATTGCAGATTTGAATGATTCATTGAATCCGCTAAGCGATTCATAGCCGGAATCAAAAGCAACAGACGAAATGGTTTCTCCCGTCTGCAGTTTTCGGAAAGCAGAGTTAATCCTCAGCATTCTCTGGTAAGCCTGAAAAGTTATTCCATGATTTTTCTTAAACCATCGGCGTATAAATTCCGGTTCGATTCCTCTTTTCTTCAGATCATAGTCACGAATCACAATTGAACTTTCTGAATTTACTTCATTTATCAATTCTTTAATGATTTCAGGCGTTTGTCCGTACATCTCAAGTGGAGAACACACTTTGCATGGCCTGTATCCATGTTGAATTGCTTCAAAAGTTGTTTTAAAAAATTCAACATTTTCTTTCTTTGGCTTTCGGGCAGTACAGGTCGGACGACAGAAAATTCCGGTCGTTTTCACCCCGGCGATGAATAATCCTTCGTATGCCGGGTCTTTATTGACCAGGGCTTCAAACATTATTTCATCTGTTAATTTCATTCGTTAAAGGTAATTTGGTGAAAGACACTATGCAACCGAAAATTCGACATGCAATTTCGGGTAATACTAGTTTAACTATCACTATCTTTGCAAAAAACCCCAAACTATGAAGAAAATCTCTACTATTTATTTTATGCTGATAACATTGACAGCATTCAGTCAACCTACTTTGCAATGGACCGCTATGGCTCCGTTCGGAACCGAATTTTACTACAAACATGTTGCTACCTTCACAGCAATAGACACGACAATTCAGGGCCCGAACAGCACATGGGATTTCAGCACATTGACAATCACAAATGATCCGGATTTTACAGTCACCGTGTTTGATCCGCAACAAACGGTTCATGCAGCATCGTTTCCAACCTCAAATTATGGAACGATTGAAGGTCCGGGACCGGATGAAGACTATAATTTTTTCGAATTAAATTCGTCGCAGATGGATCGCATCGGCAGCTGGAATTCTACTGACGGATATGGAACATAT
>CAZAON010000425.1:0-15916 GCA_964486655.1 uncultured Flavobacteriales bacterium | reverse complement strand
CAGTTAGCGTAATGCCCGGTAACGACAACAAGACTTTTTTTCTGATTGTAATATTTATCGAGCAATTCCGGATTAATCAGTTTGATTCGTTTTGCTATTGACTCAGCCGATGCGGAAAACAGTTTCAATGTCTCAACAATGGTATCACAGAAGTGGCGGTAAAACTGCCTTCTGATCTTTTTGATTTCCAACATACTTTTTTCCGGAAAAGAGCGACGAAGATTATCGGTTACAATCTTCTTCCTGTAAGGTGTCAGATAGTAAAATACAAAAAAAAGAAAATCGGATAAAGCATAAAGCAACGGAAAAGGCAGCAGCGAGATTGGCTTTATAACCAGGTAATAAAGAATTGCAGAAAGAAATCCGGACATATTCCGGCAAAAGTAATTATTTTAATAAACTTACCTTTGAGCATGCTAAATGACAAATTAAGCCTCATCAATGAACAAACTTCGCCTTTGTTCAGAATAATGAGCGTATATAACCCTGAAAACTTACAGCGTAAAAGCTTCACCAATAATATCTGCGCCTTTCATATCGGAAACGGGAAAATATTGTCAGTCGCACATAATCTGCGTTCGGAAAGCGGCGTGGTAAATGCAATCAGCGATTCAATGTTTCAGGAAGAAATCGGTTCACGGCTCGATGCAACACATCCTTTACATCAGCAATACCAATTTGATCAGGCGTTAAACATCCGTTATCTTATGCCCGGAAGCAATGCCGGCATTGTTAAAGAAACTCTGAAACAGATAAACTTTGACACACGATGGGTAACTCTCTATCAGAAAAAAATCTGCAAGCCATTTCTCATTCTTCAGTTCACGAATAACTTATTTTACAACGACAGGGAACTGACCGGCCTCTTTAACTCCTCGACAAATTTTCATGAGCCTTCCATAAACAGATATACATTCATTATTGAACTGGAATTAGTCCAATCATTTTATAGTGATGACATCGCGCTATATAAAATTGTAAATACCGATGAACGGATTATTCAGAAACTTCCTTCCATTGAAGCCGACTTTGGTGTTTATGACTCGGGAAGCTCCATGTTCTGTCTGCAGAGTGCGCCGGGTGGATTTCTCGGCAGGCTTCTTAATACCGCAACGATTGAAGGATTCCTCGATCATCATGGTACGTTCGGTGACCGGATTGGTGGGAATTACATAATGGAAGGATTAAGATATCTGATCAGGGGATACTTCCGTTTCGGATCTTCGGGCGCTCCTTACGTCTATTTTGACGGAGAGAAATTCAGAGCCGCAGCCGTCCAGAGCGAAGCAAGTCCGATCCAGCTTTCCATAAACAACAGTCGCGAAGGAAACTTTCAATATGTAAATGCAATCGCGACTCCTCTCAGAAATATTGAAACACAATTAAATCAATTAAACGTGTAAATCATTTTTTTACTACATTGATGCTTCGAATCAATAGCGAAATTAAAGATGGCAGCTGTTAATCCCGAAATCCTGAAATGGGCCCGTAAATCTTCGAAAATTACACTCGAAAAGGCGGCGAAGACAATTTCAAAAACATGCAAGCCGGAACGCATCAAGGAATGGGAAACGGCAGAAGGTAACGACGTGCCAAGTGCGAAACAGGTTGAAAAACTTTCCCGGCTTTACAGGCGGCCATTGGATGTATTCTATCTTCCTTTCATCCCAAAAGATTTTCCGGCATTAAAAGACTTTCGAAAAAATAAAGAAGAGGGTATGAATACAGCACTCATCTTTATGATGCGCGAAGTACAGGAAAAGCAGGAATGGCTGAGCGGATTTTTATCAAAGAACAAACAGAAAAAAGCTGACTTCGTCGGTAAGTACAACATTAAAAGTGATCCCGCAGTTGTAGCAAAAGATATTCGAAAAACTCTCAACGCCGATCCTGCCGACAAGTATGACAAGCCTCTGAAGTACTGGATCGAAAAGGCCGAAGCAAAAAACATTTACATTACTCTCAGCAGTAACTATCATACACGGCTTAAACTCGACAGCGATATTTTTAAGGCATTTGTGATTGCCGACAAATTCGCACCGTTTATTTTCATCAACAGCGACGACTGGGATCACGGACAATTGGTAACGCTTATTCACGAATTAGTTCATATTTGGATTGGCGTTTCCGGAATTTCGAATGAAACCGAGCTGGATGTTTCGAAAACAGATACCCACCCGGTCGAAAAATTTTGCAGTCAGGTTACCGCTCTCATACTTACTCCGGAAGATGAATTGAAAAAATTTCTGCCGAAGCCTGATAAAGTCGAATACAAACAGATCTCCAAAGCGGCACGAAAGATCGGTGTCAATAAATCAACCATCATTTATCGGGCACAGGAACTAGGACTGATCAGCAATAACCTGGTGAATGAGTTGAAAAAAAATGCGAATGAGGAGTGGAAAGAATTTCTTTTCAAACTTTCGCAAAAGAAGAAATCGTCGGGCGGACCGAATTATTATGTCATGCAACTCCGAAGAAGCAGTAAAGCCTTTTCGAATATTGTAATGGATAATTATAAACGAGGTCGAATTAATGGGTCCGATGCAAGTCGGCTACTTAAAGTGAAAGAAGCAAACTTTGTAAAGTTTGAGAAGTACATTTACAAGTAATTCGAATTAAAAAAATTTGAAAAATAATGATGAATAAAAAACTGATTTTCCGTTTATCATTATTCGGTCTGGCAATGGGTATTGCAACCGTTTATTTTATTCCTTCAAACATTGAACCCGTTTTATGGCTGGCAATATTTGTCTTTTGCGCTGTTGTCATTGCAAAAAAATGTAAGAGCAAATTTTTTCTGCACGGATTTCTGGTCAGCATGCTGAACAGTGTCTGGATAACAACTATTCATATTATTCTATACGACAAATATATTGCGAATCATCCCGAAGCTCTGGCCATCATGGAAAAATTCCCCTTACCATATTCGTTACGCATCTCCATGCTGATGGCCGGTCCGGCAATCGGTGTGATGTCGGGAATTATCCTGGGATTATTCAGCGTTATTGCTTCAATGATTTTAAAGCGAAAATGATAATTATTTGTTGCTTTTCGTTTTACTAATAACGGATAACGAGTTTAGCCTCATTAAATATTAAATTTTACTGTTATCAAACTTCTTTGCCGCCCGGGCATTGCAACCCGAAACCCGAAACCTTTAACCCGGAACCCGGAACCGGCTCCATATAAACTTCCGACTTCAAACTTAATTTTTCAATAAATTAATATCTTTGCCGCCCATCACCGGGCCTTTAGCTCATTCGGTTAGAGCAACAGACTCATAATCTGTGGGTGGATGGTTCGATTCCATCAAGGCCCACCCATAAAAAAGCCTGAATAATCTGTTCATTATCAGATTATTCAGGCTTTTCTTATTTATTAGTATGGCTATTGAATAATAACCTTACCACGGAATATTCCATCGTTGTCCATTAAGACAACTGTATAAATTCCAGGCAAATAGGCGCCAAGATTGATTTCACCCCTTTCCGAATTAATCTCCAATCTGCGTAATACCCGACCGGTCTGATCAACGACTAAAACTGTTCCGTTGATATATTTTCTTGCCGGAAGCTCGATAAACAATGGTCCGGAAGTAGGGTTTGGATAGAGTATGAGTAGTCTTTCGCCTGATGATAATTCTCTCACGCCTAATGGCAACTGCGATACGATAGTACTCATCGTCGTATTGGTAATAACTGGAGCATTCAGATCGAAATGAATCGAAGCCGTGTTTTCAATAGCGGTTCCATCGACATAACCGGCCACTGGCTTAATCCTGAATTTCACAAAACCATGGCTGCCCGGTTCATCAACAATACTGTCAGGAAGCAGAATATTCACAAACCTGAATTCAACAACATTTCCTGTGAGATATATAGTTACAGGGTGACTGTTAGAAATCAGTTCAAATGTCGATAGATCAAGTGAAGGATTCAGTGTATCAAATATCGACACAGCAAAAGCCGTATCATTTCCTGTATTCTGGAAACGAATCTGGTAAGTCAGGTAATCTGAGCCGAGAACATAATGCTGGGCAAATATTCCCTCCGGTTCAACTGCCTTATCATTCGGATCAAATGAACAACTAACGATACTAATCACACTGTCGCATGAAGTCGCAACTATGTTACCGTTATAAGTCGCTTCAGCACATGAATATGACCTGAGTGGAGGGCCGCCGGGTCCCGGCATGTGAACAACGGAATTAATTGTAAATGTCGTTTGAACCAGAAGGTTTGTTACTGTCCAGAAAAGTGTATCACCATTTACAAAAGTCGGTGGCGGATTATTTGAAACTACGTTTAAATTACTATCAGGCAGCCACCATATTGTTGCATCGACAACATTCGTACTAATGTTTTTAAATGTTGTATTATAATAAACATTCTGGTTACATCGAGGGAAACCTGAAGTCTGTTCAAGCAACACTTCAAATTCATCAACTAATGGCCGCACACCAAAATTAAATCCGGAAGTATCATTCGCACCAACACTCAATATAAACGATGATGGCGAAGTATGCACCCATCCCGTATCAGGCGTTACTGAAATTGTATCAATTCCCGGCTCAACGCCAACTGAATAGTCTCCTGACTGATTGGTAAATGTTGTAACGTTATCCGGATATGCATTTACTCTCTGGTTCGGAAGTTTGTAATCGCCGGTATTAAATATTCCATTTGAATCGACATCTAAAAATACATATCCCGAAACCACAGTTCCTCTTACTTCAAATCCCGGATTCAAATACAATGTATTATTGTTGACACGATGCACGGCAACATTATAAAATCCTGCATGCGCAGAAGGCGGAATTGTAAAATTCAAATTCACATGTTCCGAATCAATGAATGTTATATTCTGTGACTGAACATTAAAGAAGCTTCCTGATGTTGTATGAGTGAATAATACATTGGATATTCCGCCTGATTGAGTTCCCGGCATAAAATAAGTATAACTTCCTGTCATCAGTGCTGTCAACGTTTGTCCTCTTAATCCCTGGTTCGGAGTAATTGAAACAATGGCCGGAGGCGAGCCGCCCGAAACCTGTACGGCATTATTTAGCGAATAACAACCGGCTCCCGAAGTAATTTCCAGTTTGTAAAATCCATTGTCCGCAAAAGGAGGAATATTAAAATCGGCAAGCAATTGCAGTCCTGACATAGAATAAGATGCAGGAGTAATAATAAAGCCGGCCGTACTTCTTAATTTTATTGTGACAGGAGCTTGTGATATAATATCAGCCAGGCCCGCTCCATCAATTGTTGCATTCAATGTAGTACCGGCTGTTGCAGTATTAGGAGAAAAAACATTTACACTTCTGTCAATTCCATTATTAATTGTAAACGCCGAAAGTAAAATAAATGTCTGTCCCGAATTTAATTTAACGGAAAGTTCATACTGACCATTGCTTGCATTGGCCGGAATAGTGAAATCCACATCCAGGTTTTCATCATCAATCATATTAATATTTGAACCATTAATCACATTGCAATTAGCGTTGCTCAGTTTTATAGATTGAATTCCCTGCGGACTTGAACTCATAAAGAAAGTATTCTGCCCCGTAACGAGCGTTGTTATTGTCAGATTTGCATTCCCTGATGCAGGATTCATTGACAAAAGTTGTTTTGGATATAATCCACCGACATGCAGAGCATTTTGCATACTGTAACAATTACCAACAACGCTTATATTACAATTATAGTAGCCGGTATCTGCAAATGGCGGAATAAAAAAATCTGCATTGATTTGACCGGGAGAAATAACTGTCAGATTTGTTGGAACCAATAACGTCGATCCATTGAACAGACGCAGAGTAAAACCCTGCATCGAAGCTATCGTTTGAAGATCCTGTCCGGTTATCTGTGCACTAATGGTTGAACCCTCTGTTGCAGTTGAAGGAGAGAAACCCTGAATACCCTGATCTATACCACCCGTAATCGTGAAAGATGCGGGAAGAGTCATTGTCTGAAATGTCGATTTTCTGGCAGAAACATCGTATACACCATTGATATAACCTGCAGGAATAGGAATGTCAACCTGTATGGAGTCATCATTGAGAACAACGAAGTTAGTTCCGACTATAGTCCTGCAGCTGTTGTACTTCAGGTAAAAATTTTGAATTCCTTGCGGGCTGCCTGACTGGAAGAATGTATTTTGCCCGGTAAGAATCGCTGTAACAGTAGTCCCTGCCGCTCCCGTTGCGGGTGATATTGCTGTAATGGTCTGGGAGTTTGAAGTTACCGACAGAAATAAAAAGATAATTAGAAGGTAGTAATTTGTTTTCATAGCTTAAATATTTTTAGAGGTTATGTGAATGTAATAAAAATCTGACATAAGTTTACGAAAATTATGTAAAATTTTATGAAAAAGATAATTTTCGGTCTTTTTAAAGTACAACCTTTCAACGCGGCCTTCTGGTTTTTTTTCTTTTTAATTCTACCGTTTATCTATTCAACAAGTCTTACAGATGAAGATAGTGGACCCAAATTAATATTCATTTCAGCATTATCAACAATTCTTGCGGTCAGAGGCCTGATCAATTCAGAATGGCGAACTTTTAACAAAATTCCGCTTTACCTAATACTTGTCACAACAGGTTATTTTTTCTACAGCCTTACTTTATCCGATAACTTTTCCGCCGGCATCTCCTCATTTATAACTCTTCTGCTTCCATTTTTTCTCTTATTGCTAATGCATTCAAATCGCCTGTTAAAGACTGAACTGATTTATTTTTTTCTCCCGGTTTCAGCTATTGCACTTTGCGTTTTTGCATTAATTCAATTTATCATGTTTTCCACTCCCGACTTCCTGCCTGTACACATAATTCGTGCATCTATGGGTAATAAAAATTTTTTATCAGAAGCCCTTACAATTTATCTGGTGTTTTGTTTGGCCGGAATAGTAAACAATAAAGGATTAATTGCTAAATTAAATATTTCTGCTACAATTTTAATTCTTTTAACTCTATTCCTTTTACAAACATTATCAGCCTTTCTATGCCTGGCATTTTTAGTGGTTTATTTATTGCCATTATTTATCCTATTATTTACTGATCGAATTAAGAGAAGAGTTGTCATTCTACGCTTTTTCCTGCCTGCAGTTATCTTTACTGCTATTTCTGCCTTTCTCTTTTTTAAAACTGATTATTCAAAACCGGTCAAAGAGAAAATCAAATATTCACTTGATATCTTATCGGGCAATGAATTAGCTGTTACAAACCAGGGTCGCCAAAACAGCATATTCGAACGACTTTATTTATGGAAGAATTCCATGAAATTATTTTCAGAATCAAAAATGTTCGGAATAGGTCTGGCCAACTGGCAAATCTATTGGCCAAAATACGGAATGCAGGGCGCTTCCCATCTTGATTCGGCGATAATGAGATATGAGCATCCGCACAATGAATATGTTTTGTTTTTAACCGAGACGGGAATAATTGGGTTGATTTGCTTCTCGGCTTTTTTTATCTATTTATTTATTCTCGCGATTCGAATGATTATTTCCAAACAGGATATCCATCAAAGGAAAACGGCTTTTCTGATGTTAACAGGATTAATTTTTATGGCCATACTTTCCTTTTTCGGATATCCATTTCACAGGCCATTCACTTCGGTCCTTTGCATGTTACTTTGTCTTTTCATTCTTGAATTTTCCAACAGATCATTCAAACAAAAAAAACTTACAGGCCTTCCACCGGTTATTTTATTGCTTTTACTTTCTATTGTATCTCTGAATGTTTCTGCACACAGACTTTCCGGAGAATATTACATGACCAAAGCTCTGCAGAATCAATCAAATGGAAACTTCGGAGGAATGCTACGAATGCTCCGTAAAGCCGAAAATAAATATTATGAACTTGACAATTCATCAACCCCGCTCGACTGGTATAAGGGATTTGCCATGTTCTACAGCGGCAATGATTCGGCTTTGTATTACTATCAGCAGGCAGAATTAAAGAATCCTTATCACGTACAAACCCTATCTGATATTGGAGCGCTTTTGGAAAATCAGGGTAAACACGAAGAAGCCATAACTTATTTCAACAGAGTGATCTCATTCGTGCCAAAATATTACCAGGCGCATTATAATCTTGCAGTCGCATACTTTAATTCGGGAAAACCTGCTGATGCCCTGCGGGAAATAAATGCGCGTACAAATATTGGCAACGAATACCAAAACACATTAGATGTAATCCTCGCCCGAAATGCCACAATTGCTGCCGATAGTTGTGGAGGTTCATCGTCTGACGTATCACTCCTTTCAGACAAGCTTTTACTAAGAAAAATAAATACGCTTGCGATTGAAAATAAATTGGGATTTGGCAACTTACTTTGCGATACCATTCGGTCAAGGATGAATAAAAAGTGAAACATATAGCTGATTATGGTTGTGAATTGGAAGCCCCGTTGCTTCGGTATAATTCGTAATTAAACAATTGATTATTTTTATTCGTAATTCGTATCCCGAAACTTCGGGACGTAATTCGTAATTATCTAACCCCTATCTTCGCCCAAAATCCGTCCCATGACAAGAGTCTTAGCTCTCCTGATATTCATTTCTGCTTTCGCAAAAGCCCAGGATACTACTAATAAGGCACTCGTATTTTACCACAGGGAAGATATGATTGTACTGAATTTTACATCTGACAACTGGACTGATATTCCTTCGGGCATAGAAAGCAAGCCGCTTCGTTCACGCGGATTTTCTTTTTTATTGATGACGGAAAAAATGAATAACAAAGGTAATGTTGGGTTCGGGGCCGGACTTGGTTTCATGTCGCAGAATGTTCATACAAATGCTTACATAGTTGACACCGGCAGCGCATCATACCTATCGCCCATTCCGGATAGCGTTGGAATGGATCTCAATAAACTTTCAAGTAATTTTATTACTGCGGCATTAGAACTACGTTTACGAACCAATGAAAACAAAAGGCATAACACTTTTAAATTCAGCCTTGGCATTCAGGCCGGTTACTTAGTGCAGAGTCATATTAAATATGAAGATGAAAACGGGAAGATTAAAACCTATGACATCGAACATCTGAATACTTTTCAATATGGCATAGAAGGAAGAATCGGATACAATAAAATTGCCCTGAACGGATACTATTCTCTCGTACCTGTATTCGAAGATGGAAAAGGACCGGAGATGACGCCGTATTCGATTGGGATATCGCTTACACTGTAATTAATTACAAAATACTTGATGAGCGGAGTCGAGAGATTAATTACAAATTAAAAATTACAAATTACGAGGGCCTTGATTTGAAATTGTCGCAAATTTGCATTTTAAACATTGAAATCAGCAATTTTATGAGGAACTGGTAAAGTTCAACTTTTTCTAATAAATGCGGTTATTTAACTGATACTTTCTTTACAATTTTGGAAAAAAATTAGAGAATGAAAGAAGAAAATGTTGTTCAAGAAAAGAGTTTCAACTTTGCAGTTAGAATCGTCAAAGTTTCAAAATTTCTTGTTAGAGAGAAGAAGGAATTTACACTTTCGAAGCAATTGTTAAGAAGCGGCACTTCAATTGGAGCGAATATTGAAGAATCGATTGGAGCATATTCTACTCCTGACTTTTTAAACAAGTTAAGCATAGCTTATAAAGAAGCGAGAGAAACCAGATTTTGGATCAGATTGTTATATGCAACCGAATACTTAAAGAAAGAAGAGGCTTCAAGTCTTTTAAAAGATGTGATTGAAATCTGTCGCATTATCAGTAAAATTCAATTGACAATCAAGCAGAAACCCCATTAAATTTCACTTTAACATAATCAATCCGCTACGAAGTCCTCGTAATTTGTATCCCGAAACTTCGGGACGTAATTTTTAATTGTCCTAATGCATAATCCTCAATACTTCCACACGCTCATTCAAGGCCCTCGTAATTTGTAATTTGTAATTTGTAATTGTCCTTATGCATCACCCTCAATACTTCCACCCTCCCATTCAAGGCCCTCGTAATTCGTATCCCGAAACTTCGGGACGTAATTTGTAATTGTCTTTAAATGCTCAACAAAAGGTACTCACAAAAAAACCCCACAAAAAATCCCGCATAAATCTGCGACGGCCTGTGAGCCCCCAAAGTCAATCGCGCCACACCAACAAGTCCGGCAATAAGCAGAAATAATATAATCACCATTCGAAGGTCAATCAGTAAAAAGGAAGACAATCCGAAAAGAGTTCCCAGCAAAGCGCCCAGTCCGACCATATGAATACTGATCTTCCATTTTGTATTTATAATAACAGCGATTACAACAGCAGCCGCAGCGCCAAGCGTTAACAGGAAAAACACCCGAGGTAATCGTAAAGCGTATATCATATACGCCGAAAAAAGCAGCAACAGCAGATTTGAAAGATATGGGAACAACCGTTCTTCCCTCTGCTGCATTTCCAATGATTTTATCCAACCTCTTCGAACAAGTATATAGGAAATCACCACCGGTAAAATCAGCGTGTTCAAAAGGATAATTTCAAAAAGCCTGAATTTAATTTCGTTCGAAATAGTATGGGCAAAATATGTACTCTGTCTGAATATCAGAAGCAATGCATATGTAGGCATCAGCACAGGATGAAAAATGATAGATAAAAACTGCGCGAACCTGTTATTCATAATTCTTTTCTCAATCGTGCTACCGGTATATCAAGCATCTCCCTGTATTTTGCAACCGTTCTCCTTGCAATATTATATCCTTTATCGTTCAGAATTTTTGTCAGCGCATCGTCTGTCAGCGGCTTGCGCTTATCTTCCGATCCGATACAATCCGTTAATATCTGTTTCACCTCCTTGCTCGACACTTCCTCACCGCTCTCAGTAGACAATCCCTCCGAGAAAAAACTCTTCAATAAAAATGTGCCGAAATGTGTCTGTACATATTTACTGTTTGCCACACGCGACACCGTTGAAATATCCATTCCGATCTTCTCCGCAATATCACGCAATACCATTTTCTTTAGTTTACGCTGATCGCCTTCCAGAAAATATTCGTACTGATAATCCATGATCGTATGCATGGTCTGATACAATGTATGTTGCCTTTGTTTCAATGCGTCAATAAACCATTTAGCTGAATCGAGTTTAGCCTTCACAAACTGAATCGCTTCCCGGTTTGTTTTTGCATTCTTCTTATCCTTACTGTAATGCTGAAGCATTTCCTTATAATCCTTGCTTATTCGAAGCTCAGGCGCGTTGCGTGCATTCAGCGTAAGTTCGAGCACTCCGTCGTTGTTGGCAATAATAAAATCAGGAATGATATGCTCAATAGACCGCTGTCCCTGGTTCATGGTGTTACCCGGACGGGGATTCAGTTTTAATATTTCGGCAATGCCGCCTTTCAGTTGTGCATCATCTACCTCAAGTTCTTTACCGATCTTCTCATAATGTTTACGTGAAAACTCTTCGAAGAACCGCGTGAGAATTTTCCGGGCCAGTGTTACAGTCGGACGTTTCTGATCTTTACGGCGCAATTGAATGAGCAAACATTCCTGTAACGAACGGGCGCCGATTCCGGGAGGATCAAGTGTTTGAATTCCTTCCAAAACTTTTTCCAGTTCATTTACATTGGTAACGATGTTTTGCGAAAAGGCAAGATCGTCGACAATGGCCGGTAATTCGCGGCGCAAATATCCGTCATCGTCCAGGCTTCCGATCAGTTGTTCTGCTATGTGATGAAGCTTGTCATCATATTCCAGCAAATACAGTTGCGAAATAAGGTGATCCTGAAAATTCCCCTGGATGCCAAGCGGAATTTCACGTCGCTCATCATCCGGTGATGTATTATTTACTGAAGTCTTGTAATCGGGAATTTCATCATCGTCCAGATATTCATCAAGACTGATATCCTCTTCTCTTTCGCTTAATTCTTCATCGTCGTCGGCATCGGGAGCCTCTTCGGTATCATCCGTATTATATTCCTCCTCTTCATTATCGTCTCCTTCCTCCAATGCCGGATTTTCCTGTATCTCTTCCTTAATTCGTTGTTCGAGATTTGCCACAGAAACCTGAAGCAATTTCATCAGCTGAATTTGCTGTGGAGAAAGCTTTTGTAAAAGTTTCTGGTTTAGTCCCTGTCGTAATGTACTCATAGTAATAGGCAGTAAGGCAATTTACAAAAGTGAACGTCTAAAAACCTAATTTATGCGACGTTCTGATGTAATTTTTTTTACGGATAAATAAACTGATTGAAAACCAAAAAATCAGTGTTTCCAGATCCAGCCTTCCTGGTTGCTCTTGTGAAGGCTATCGGCTAAAGCTGTGGCTGCGGATAAATCACTAAATCCCTCGTAGGAAACATAATTTTTGCCATTTGCCTCTATGATCTGCGCATTTTTAAATCCGGCCGATTGCAATCGCGCTAATGTTGCCAATGCATTTTCCCTGATACTAAAGACCCCTGCAATGATGTAATGCTTTGTTCCTGTAGAGGATATGGGCTCAGGATTTACCGGGGCGGACTGCGGAGTCTGAATAACTTCAGGCTTCACGATAACCGGACTTACTGTTTCGGGCTGAATAATTACATTTTCGGCTACAAGCGAAGTGTCATTTTGAGTCGGCTCAGTATCGGCAGATATTTGTGTTTCAGTCTCGCTTATTAATGCGGGAGCACTATCCTTAATGGGTTCCGTTGTTATCAATGACTGACTGTCGAAAGGATTCAACGAAGTGGCCTCATATTTTTTCGGCACAATCACATAAAGACTGGCAGAGAACCAAACGATTGCGGCAACCGCTGCAGCGACACCGATATATCTCTTGCCCTTTTTACTGATCAACTGACGCGTTGCGGGCTTTGAAGGTCTTAATGTCTTTACAGGCTGAACAGGTTTTCTCTTTTCTTCTGCCTGATCTCTTTGAACGGGTATGATGTGAACAGGCTCCATTCCGAATGAATCCTTCCGGTGGTTGATGTTACGATAGGCTTCGAACTGAATATTTTTTTCATGATCGAAATACAAAGTGCCTACTTCTTCAATGCTGACTTTCTTTCCCTGCTCAAGATTCTGAATACATTCGAAGGTAAATTCTTCAAGCAATGTATTGGCGGCTGTATATGAAATACCTTCCGTTTCAACGAGGTGATTAGCGAGTAATCCGTCGTTCTGCTTCAGATAAACATTGAATGCAATGCGACGATAAGGTGGATAAAGAATTCTGTTTGGTAACATCCGCGCATGCTCGTTCGAAGCGAGAAATCCTCCCAGTGATGGAACGATTACACAGTCATGATCAAAAAGCAATTCGCTGATATGGGAGCCTATGCGTTGCACTGCGCTAAATTAGGGAAATAATTTAATATTGAAAAGATTTATGTAAGTACGCTTAATTACTCACTCACACCTTTGCGCCTTCGCGCCTTCGCGAGAAAACATTTTTTCCTGAGGCTCGACAAAAAATAAGAAGCTTTGCGGAGCAACGGGAAATAATTTCTCGCAATGGCGCAATGGCGCAAAGGAATTATTGCTGACACATTTATTTTACTCTTTACCTGCCTGTAATGCCCTCTTGAGGCAGATTAATTTTACTACTTGTTATTGAAAATTAATCTAACTGTCGCTCTAATCAGAACAGTTCAACTCATCCGGCAAAAGTTATTTTTTTGTTAAAACCACTTGGAAGCTATGGAATTTCCGAATAATGCAATCATCGGAACGTTAGCTCAATAATTTTCTTGCCGCAGTTCCATTACAGTTATTCTTTTATCAGTTGTACAATACTAAAAACAAAAACACATGCATACTTCCAAAAAATTAGCAGGCGTAATCGCATTTACTGTTTTATTATTCTCATGCAATCAGAGAAGAGAAGCAGACACAAAAAGCAAGGCCGATAGTTTAAGTGAAACATCGGGAAACTCATTTTCATCTTCATTAGCCGCTGTTGAGAATGGAAAAGACACGTCTCACAAATTTGTTCGAACCGCTGAAATGAAATTCCGGGTTAAAAATGTGTATGAAGCAACGAACCGGATAGAAGACATTGCTTCAAAGCTTGGCGGATTCGTTACCCTTTCCGATTTACAAAGCGACGAATCAAATACAATCGTTACCCCGGTCAGCGCCGACTCTTCACTTGAAACAATTAATTACAAAGTAACAAACACGATAATACTAAGAGTTCCGAATACCAGACTTGATAGTACATTAAAATCAATATCCGGACTAATAGACTACCTGGATTTTCGGCGAATCAAAGCTGATGATGTTAAGTTATTATTGATTGCGAACAAATACACACAGGAGCGGATGAAAAAACCAAATTCAAAGTTTTCATCCGTATTGCGAAACAATGGGGAAGAATTAATTCAACATTCGGAAAACACGGAGAACATTTTATACAATCAGAAACAAAGCGATGAAGCAAATCTTTCAACTCTTTCGTTACAGGACAAGATCAGCTACAGCACATTGAATCTTTCCATTTATCAAAGACAGGAAGCTAAAAGGTGGATCATTGCAAATGACAAAAATATTGAGGCTTACAAACCGGGCTTTGGAATTCAGCTCGTGGAGTCTCTTTCCACCGGATGGAAAATGCTTGAATCCTTTTTAGTATTTATAACTAAGTTTTGGGGAATTATTTTATTGGGATCGATTATTTATTTGCTTTACCGGAAATTAAAATTTAAGGCTAAAGCTGTTGTGTGATATGATTAGGGTAAACATAAACCAGCATTGCAGGCTGCAAGGCAGGAAGGCATCCACTGATCAAGGCTCATCGTGTCTGAAAAAAACCATGCCTGATTATTTTACAAAGAATAACCTCTCAATACCCGGCATTCTTAATTACCCTGAATACAGTTTTCATTTCATTCTGTAAAACGACTACTGAATAGACGCCTGTCGAAAGATTCTCTCCGAAATCTATTGAACCATTTATTCCTGCCATCCTTTCGAGGAGTTTTCCTGTGACATCATAAATAAATATGTCAGCATCCTTATTTAAATTCAAATGAAGTGTTTGCGAAAACGGATTCGGATAAATATGAAGGTCGGGATTTCCATTTGCATTTTCAATTCCCGCGCACACAGTAAAAGTAATTTGAATGGTATCGGAGTTTGAACAACCGGAATTATCTTCCACAAATACAAATACACCGGCAGTTCCTAATCCTGTTCCACTGCTGTCAACCAGTATTGATTGTTGAGTCGATCCGTTTGACCATAAGTAATTTGAAAATCCGTTTCCCGCATTTAGTGTAATTGAGTTGTATTCGCACAGTGAAGTGTCATTGCCTATCGTAACGTTCGGCGCCGCAAGTACCATGATTGATGAAGTTGCAGAGTTTGAGCAACCGTTGCTATCGGTATATGAATAAGAAATAGGAAATGAACCTGCTCCTGTGATGGATGGATCAAATGATCCGGATGCGACTCCGTTGCCGCTGTATACTCCGCCCACCGGTGATCCGCCGGTTAGTACGACCGGACTGTCATTATCGCAAACAGAATTGTTGAGAGAAAACGAAATAACCGGCAATTGATTAACGGTAATTGATATTTCATTTTGAGCCTGACAACCGTTGATATTTGTCGTCACAGTATAAGTTGTAGAAGACAACGGAGACGCGCTCACAACACTGTCTGTTGTTGATGACAATCCTGATGAAGGCGACCAGCTATAAGTTCCGCCACCGCTTGCTGTCAATGTTACCGTATCACCGATGCAAAATGAATTCGAACTTGCCTGTATGTTAACTGAATATGTTCCTGTGGTTTGAGAAGCAATGGCGGGATTGTTTAACAGATATCCTGAAGTTATGCCAACACCGTTGTATTCATAAACAGCAAAGTAATAAGTCACACCGCCTGTAAGTCCGGTTATAGTAACCGAATTGCCTGTGCCGTTATAAACTACATAATTGCCACCTCCGAGATTATCTCCTGATCCAAAAAAGCGATTT
>CAZAON010000424.1:0-3426 GCA_964486655.1 uncultured Flavobacteriales bacterium | reverse complement strand
ACGGAACTTTTGAGAACTGGGTAGTCAACAGGTTCGGCCGAAAATTATTCGAAATATTTTTCAAGACTTATTCCGAAAAACTTTGGGGAATTTCCTGTAAAGATCTGGATGCGGATTTTGCCGCGCAGCGTATAAAGAATTTTTCTCTCTGGGAAGCTATTAAGAATTTCCTGCCGGGAAGTAATAAGTTAGCGCATAAGACACTGGTTGATCAATTCGCTTATCCCACAGGCGGAACGGGAATGATTTATGAACGCATGCAGGAATATGTAGTTAAACACGGCGGAAAAGTGTTCCTGAACACGCCGGTCAAAAGGGTTATTGCCGAGCAATTAAAGGTCAGAGCGATTGAGCTGGAAAACGGCGAGGTGAGGGAATTTGATCATGTAATTTCAACGATGCCGCTTAGTCTTCTGGTAACACGTTTGCCCGAAACTCCGCAACATATTATCGACGCGGCCAATGTCCTGAAGTTCAGAAATACGGTTTTAGTGTATCTGCATGTTGAGGCGAAGGATTTGTTCCCCGATAACTGGTTGTACATTCATAATTCCGATCTTAAGATGGGAAGAATTACAAATTTCAGAAACTGGGCACCGGAAATTCTGAATAATAAGGAGACAACCATAATTGCGATTGAATACTGGTGCAACGACAATGATGAGGACTGGAAGAAGAATGATGATTACTGGATTGAACTGGCAAAGACCGAATTGAGAAAAACCGGATTGACAGGGGATGCGGCGATTAGTGACGGACATGTTTATAAAATTCATCGTTGTTATCCGGTTTACTTCCGCAATTACAAGGATAATCTGATTCCGATACAGGAATATCTAAGCACGATAAAAGAGTTAAGTGTTATCGGGCGGTATGGTGCCTTTAAGTATAATAACCAGGATCACTCAATTTTAATGGGACTGCTGGCGGCGGAAAATCTGATCAAGGGAACGAATCATGATCTTTGGAATATTAATACAGACTATGAAGATTACCAGGAGCAGTCGGTTATTTCAGCGTCGGGGCTGGTGATAAAAAATTAAGAGTTCTTAGGGAAAAACGAATTTTTTAAAAATTCTTTTTCTAAACCTTTTTTTTTGGATACTACCTGTTTTCCCACATGTTCCGCTGTAATGACGGAACTTATGGGAAACAGGTGAGTATCAGAACAGAGAGATAGTTAGTTTTTTTAGAATAATTATTCCCGGATAAATTTTATGGATGTGTTAGTCTTTTTGTCAAGTATTGTTAAAGTATAAAATCCCGGCGCTAAATTTCCAACATAAATATTTTCGCCAGGGAACAGCTTCTCATCGATTAATTTTCCATTGATATCGAATATTTTTATTTTTTCAATTTGAGTCGTGGAATTTATTCTGATGTAATCTGTGGCCGGATTAGGAAAAACAGAATATGGATTTTCAGAATATGGATTTTCAATTCCGGTTGAGATATCCATATAGTACTTATAAAAATAATCCGAGCCCGTTAGTCCGGTGCCGACAAACTTAGCGCCTAATCCCGCATAGGCTGTATTCCCGATGACAAAAGTTGAAGCCCATGCAGATCCTAACATGGGAGCGGCAGGTGCGGGAGACCAGCTGTTTAAATCGGGATCATATCTCCACATGTCGTTAAGATTTGTCGTGAAGTCGGTTTGTCCGCCTCCAAGAAACCCGTAAGAATTATTGCTGAATGCATATGCCGCCGATCTGCCTAGTCCGCCGAAATCTGCTTTCGGTGTTAGCGTTCCCGTATTTCCTTCGAGACACCACATTTTTTTAGTCTCGTTTACGCCTGACGGAGGAATACCGCCGGTTAAGATGTAGCCGTTGTCACCGATTACAAATGATGAAGGAAAGAGAAGCGCGTATGGAAGTGTTGCAGTCAGCTGTGTCCATAAATCGTTTGGCGCGTCGTATTTCCAGATGTCGTCGTGAATGTTCATTCCGTCGTAGCCTGCACCCGCATAACCATAATTTCCAATGCTGAATGCAAAGCCTGCATCGCGAACGCCGCCGGGAAAATTATTTTTCTGTACCCAGTGATTGGAGGCTGTCGGATCGAATTCCCAGACTGTACTCAACGGAATTCCCGAAGTATCACCACCGATTACATAGCCTTTGTTATTTAATACGAATGACATGGCAAATGCCTGTCCCATGTTTGAGGGAATATTACCAAGTGGAGTCCATGTGTTTGCAAGTGTGTCGTACTCATAATAGGCAGTAGTAGTTGAACCTGCGATCAGGTAACCCTTGCCGTTAATCGAGAAGGTTACCGCTCCGTCATTGGCAATCGTTCCGCCATATGCCTGCGCAACAGGTGTCCATTGGGCATTGGCAATTGTTGATGTAAGAATTAGTAATAGCAATAATTTCAGAGGTAGAATTTCTTTTTTCATAGTTTTTCTTTTTATCGAAATTATGCTTTGATATTTAGGGGATGGCTTAAATGATGGTTAACAATACTTAAAGGATGTATAAATTTTGGGTGAAAAAAATATTTCTCGCAATGGCGCAATGGCGCAAAGAGGGGTGGGCTAATCCAGAATGTTTGAACTAAGCTAATGTTCCCTTTTTTTAAATAATTATTTCTCTGCGAATACTCAGCGTTCTCCGCGATTAATTGAAAGAATTTCTCGCAATGGCGCAATGGCGCAAAGCATAAGATTGAAAAGTGATTGGATGTTTTCTTCTCACCGCGAAAAGGTGCAAAGAAGTAGCACAGAAGTAACACTAACTAATTATTTGAAGTCAGGAATTTGAAATCCATATTACTCCACGACATTCACTTCCATCTCAATGGTAACTCCGAATTTATTTGAAACGCTTTCCTGCACTCTAAACGCATGTGAAATTAATTCTTCTCCTGTAGCATTTCCGTGATTGACAAGAACCAGGGCTTGCTTTTCATGCATGCCAACGTTGCCAATTCGTTTTCCTTTCCAGCCCGCATTTTCGATGAGCCATCCTGCTGCAACCTTGATCTTATTTTGTAGTGAAGGATAGCCGACAATATCAGGATAGGATTTTTTAAGTTCTTCGAATTGCGCGACAGGAATTTCAGGATTTTTAAAAAAGCTTCCCGCGTTTCCGATTTTCACCGGATCGGGCAGTTTGCTTTGGCGAATGGCAATTACAGCTTCACTGACATCTCGAATTGTAGGTGAAGTAATATTCATGACTTTTAGCTGATCGTTGATTGCTCCATAGGAAGTATTTAAGACTTCTTTTTTGTTCAGCCTGAAAGTCACATCGACGATGGCATATTTTCCTTTCGCTTCCTGTTTAAAGACGCTGTCTCTGTAGCCGAAACGGCAGTCGACTGAAGTGAATTTTTGAATACTTCCATCGGCAAGATTTATGGCAGTTAGCTCATGAAACGTTTTCTTAATTTCTACTCCGTATGCGCCGATGTTCTGAA
>CAZAON010000423.1:0-5456 GCA_964486655.1 uncultured Flavobacteriales bacterium | reverse complement strand
ATCGGGACCGCTGGCAATAATTATGGGTTCGGAGGAGGATGGTGTTTCGAATGATTTGATACGAACTTCGGACTTGTTACTTAAGATTCCTCTTATGGGAACGATATCGTCTTTGAATGTTTCTGTGGCATGCGGAGTGGTGCTTTTTGAAGCGATCAGGCAGCGCAAAGGTTGATTCCTGTAGGCTAAATTTTTTAATCACAATTGGTTTTCCCGCAGATATTCGCAGATGGATTGATCTGAATGTGCGTTGGTTTTCTGACACGCAGAATAACCGCAGATCCGTGATGCGAAATCAAACTACTTCAAAAAACCATGGATTCCGGATGCCGGATCGGCGCAAATCTGCGGTCAATGACAGAGAAGGGAAGGGTGTCTAATTTATCTTTCTTAGTTCAATAAACTGTGACAATTGAATCTGCGACAATCTGCGAGAAATTTTCCGATGGTCGCCGCAGATTCGGGGCATATCACTTGAATGTTTTCGCTGCATATGATCATCATTAATTATTAATAATAAATGAATTATATTGATTAGTTAAAGTATTTTACTGAGTCATTTTATTCAATTAAATCACCAGTCAGAATAACAAAATCATGAGCTGTTTTTCAGCAATATTATTAGAGCCGGAAATATCACTTAACATAATACTTGGCAAAACAGGAATATTTCAATTGATGGAATTTTATAGAGTGGGAAGGAGTAAGTCCACTTAAATGTTGACCTTTCTTAAATGCCCCTTATACCGACCCACCCCTAATCTCAATACTCAATACTCAAAACTAAAATCCCTATTTTCGCAGACTATGAAGTATATATTCAGTCTCATTTTTCTGACGCCGCTTTTACTACAGGCCCAGAATTATCCTCAAAACTATTTTATAACCCCATTAGATACACCCCTGGTGATTACGGGCAGTTTCGGGGAAATCAGGGATAATCACCTGCATTCGGGAATAGATATTAGTACAGGCGATGATGAAGGACTGCCGGTTTATGCGGCCGCCGATGGATATGTTTCAAGAGTTAAAGTGGCACCTGATGGTTATGGGAAGGCCATTTATATTACCCATCCGAACGGTTATGTAACCGTTTATGGACATCTTCAAAAGTTCACTTCACCATTAAGTGACCAGATCCGGAAAATGCAATATGAGCGACAGTCGTTCGAACTGGACGAAAAGTTTGCGGACGGGCAGTTCCTGATTCGGCAGCGGGATATCATTGCCTACAGCGGAAGTACCGGCGGGACAGACGGACCACATCTGCATTTTGAGATTCGTGATGAGAAGACAGAGGAGCCTATAAATCCTTTCCTTTTTGGAGTACCTTATAAGGATAATATCAGGCCGGAGATAAAGTATGTCAGAATAATTCCGCAGCGTGAGGGAGGAATATTGAATACGACAGATTCTGCAGAGACCTATGACCTGGTTCCTAATGAATCGAAAGGATTTAGATTAAATGTATTGGAGAATCCGGTCGTATATGGAAAAATATCATTTGCGATCGGAGCCTCCGACAGAGCAGACAGTTCCGATTCGGAGCTGAATATTTATTCGGCCGAACTTTATGTGGACGGCAAGCAGGCATTCACCTTTACCTATGACCGATTTAGTTTTGACAATACGAGAGATGTGAATGCACACATCGATTACCTGTCGAAGGAAAGAGATAATCAGACCTTTCAGCGATTGATGCGTATGCCGGGAGATCGTTTAAGCATCTATGGGCGCGATACTTTGGTGACGGGAATGATGAATTTTGAAGAAGACAAATCTCATGAAATACGAATAGTGGTAAAGGATTATAAAGGCAATTTTTCAGAGGCGGAATTTGTGATTAATTGTTACAAGTCTCTTGCCGAAAACCAATATCAACCACATAATCCGGACGGATTTTATGTAACGATGCAGAAATCGGAAGCCGTTCATAAATCCGATTACGATGTTGTGATTCCGGAAGGAGCAGCCTATGAAGAATTTTATTACGAAGACGATGTGCAGGAGAGCAATGATTATTACTCCGACATATATTTTTTAGGAAATGAATTCACGCCTTTGCGCAAATCAATTTCGGTCGGAATAAAGCCAAAGGTTCAGGTGCCGGATAGTTTGAAAAATAAATTGTTGGTTGTGCGAATAGGGCAGTATGATATTCTAAAAGCATGTGGCGGACAGTGGAATGGAAAGTTAGTTTCGGCGAAGAGCAATAGTTTCGGAAAGTTTGTGGTCATGCTGGATACGACGCCGCCGGCAGTAGAGAAATTCTACGTTCCGGCCGACCTGAATTCCATGTATGGGGGAGAAGTGAGGATCAGAATCAAGGATGACCTGTCGGGCATAAAATCATACAGCGGAAAGGTAGATGGCAAGTGGAGACTGTTTGAATACGACAAGAAGGAAAACATGATAATATCCAATGTTGACGGGGTAATGGACAACAAGGAGCACCCGATAGAGATCACGGTTACCGATGAAAGGGGAAATACGAGAGTCTGGCAGTCTTCTTTCTATTTCTGATTCAGGCTGTTGGAAATAATTAAATTTATTTTTTTGATAAAAAGCTAATATTTCTATCTTTGCCGCCCTTGCAATCGGGTGAGGTGCCTGAGAGGCCGAAAGGAACAGTTTGCTAAACTGTCGTACGGGAAACCGTACCGAGGGTTCGAATCCCTCCCTCACCGCATTTCACTGTTCACTTGCTCTGTTTCTGTTTCTCACACTAACAGTTCCGGGAAGAGTGAAATAGATGTTGTAAAGGGAATAGGAGTGATTGGAAGAGTAGAGTAGAGGGAGAGTTACAAAGTGAGAAACAGAGTGAGAAGCAGTGTGAGAAACAGTGCGAGTGAACAGTCAAATAAAGTACGGGGTGTAGCGTAGTCCGGTTATCGCGTATGGTTTGGGACCATAAGGTCGCAGGTTCGAATCCTGCCACCCCGACAAAAGAAATTGAAGAATGAAGATTGAAGAATGATGGGCTGCTTAGATTTAGAATTCCGCTCTGTTCTTGGTTTTAAAACTTCAATATTCATTCCCCGGTTCCGTAGCTCAATTGGATAGAGCAACTGCCTTCTAAGCAGTAGGTTATGGGTTCGATTCCCGTCGGAATCACTTATACAAATTGAGTCCGGAGTCTTAGTCCGGCTCTCAAACTAATTTTCCCCGGAACTCTTTTCTCTCGCACTTCTCATTCAAACCGGAACTCAAACTTTCTGACTCTCCTTTAACGACATAGAAGGATTAATGTCAATTGTCTTACTACTTAACAAACTTCACTACTTCGTTCTCTGTTTGTATAAAATATATTCCAGAGGATAAAAACGAAACATCAAATTTAAACTCTGAACTTTGATTCGATGTAAATTTTTTCTTTAGCATAGATACTCCAAAGACGTTTAATACTTCAATTTGTGTAATGTTGCACCGACTTATTGTAAGATTGTCTTGCATAGTAAAATAGGTTTGGGTGGTTGGTATTATAGTTCAATTAGCATAACTATAATGGGTTCATATAGTATCTTACTTGAAAAGGAAAATGAAGTATGCTTTTCATTATACTCCTGGATCGATCATAAATCTATTCATGAAATTGTTTTTGGTGTGGGATATTATTATTCGATTTTCAAAAAGCCGGGTAGATTTGATTTAAAAATACCTGCTGAATTGAATTTGCATTATGACTGGTATAAAGACAAGCAAACATCTGAAATTTATTGGCATTGTGGTCCATTTTTTAGTTCAGGTGTTATTCCCGCTTATAATATTTCAAAATGTATTTCTTCATCCTGTGAACTTAAAGTAGGAATTGGTTATCAATGGGCTAAAGAATTTGAGTATAGATTAAATAATACGACTTATAGAAGTTCAGAAAGTGGTCTTTATTATGTATATATTGGGCGTAAAACTTAATTACAAATTCTGACATTTTTAGATTTACTACCGGAGTAGTACTATGGAATTTGCAGGCAAGAAATGAGCATTTGAAACTCACCAGGAACATTAAACCGAAAAAATGAAAAAAGTATTTCTAATTCCTATAGTAATAGTATTTATAGCATTTATTCTTTTTTTGCGATATGATAGTTCGGCAGAAATGCCCAATGCGACTTTGACTACGGAAGAAAATGCATTAACCTTAACATCCGATACAATTATCCCAAATTTTCAAAAAATTACACTCGGCTGCCTTATCGATGGAAGGGATGTAAGTAAACGTGTGATCAATTCGGAGCAGGAATATAATGCATTATGGGATGAACCTTCACCACATCCTGATTGTGTTTCCTATACGCCTCCGATTATTGATTTTCAAACTAAAACGCTTGTTTTATTTACGGTGAGTACCGGAGGATGCACTCCGCCCGATATTTTAGATGAAAATATTTATAAAATTATTTCTCAAAGAAAATATGTGGTTGTACTAAGATTGCAGCAAAATGGGTTGTGCAAGATGCTGAGGACTGAAAGTTTTAGAATAGTATTGCCAAAAATTGAGTCTGATTATACTGTTGAATTTGTGGATCGATAACTATTGAGCGTATTCAATCTAGAGCGAAAATGAAATTCATATTACTTTATATTTTTTCATTTTGTATTATTTTTGGATGTAAAAATCATCAAAATGAAATGATGGATTGGGGGGCGAGTATTAAAACCGGTACTGATATTGATAGTCAGGAATTTGTTATTTTGCGAATAAGAATATTATTATGACAAAGAAAGAAATAGCCCAAGTCTTTTTAAAACTCTCCGCAAAAGGAAATTCCCGTGAAGCATTCAGACTTTACGCTGGACAAAGCTTCAAGCATCATAATGCTTATTTCAAAGGTGATGGCAACACGTTAATGATTGCAATGGAAGAAGCTCATAAATTGTTTCCGGATAAAATATTTGAAATTCAACGGGTGCTGGAAGATGGAGACCTGGTGGCAGTCCATCCCCGCGTGAGACAAAAGCCAGAAGAATTAGGAGCTGCAGTAATGCATATTTTCCGTTTTGAATCAGAAAAGATTGTGGAGCTATGGGACTTCGGACAGGCTGTTCCGAAGGATATGGTAAATGAGAATGGGATGTTTTAAAAAATTTCGATGAATAAAAAGATACTATATACTACTACTAAACAGGGTCTGGGGATGTTTGATTTCTTTGTAAAAATATCTATATTGGGAACTAAATAATTGCAATTTGTTTCTTTTAAATGAAATTTATACTTTTATTAAAATATTTGCTTTGCTACAATACTCATACTGTTTTTGACGCTAAAAAATATAAAAAATGAAAAAGCATATTCAATTTGTATTTTACTTTTTCATTATTGTTACGTGTTGCTTAAAGTCGAATGGTCAAAATAACAAATGGCGTAATTATTTAGATGGATCTGTTGTAAATCAAATCATTCAACAAAACAATAATTTGTGGATTGCGACAGGTGGTGGATTGGTTAAAATGGATAT
>CAZAON010000422.1:0-3294 GCA_964486655.1 uncultured Flavobacteriales bacterium | reverse complement strand
CATGGTGGGTATCGGACCGTTTATCGTTTTGCCGATGGTGATTCAGATGATGGGCGGACCGGAGTTTATTTGGGCATGGATTGCGGGGGCTGTTATTTCGTTGTTAGACGGAATGATCTGGTCGGAACTTGGGGCGGCATACCCGAAGGCGGGCGGGAGTTATAATTTTTTGAAAGAAGCGTATGGCAGGAAGTGGGGCGGATTATTGTCCTTTCTGTTTGTGTGGCAGGTAGTGTTGATGTCACCGCTTGTTGCTGCAAGTGGCGCGATCGGTTTTTCGCAATACTGTTCATTTCTCTATCCGTTCACTGAGATAGAACAAAAGGTCATCTCCGGATTGCTGATTATTTTTCTTGTGTTCCTGCTTTACAGGAAAATACATACGATCGGACAAATAAGTACCATATTATGGATCACTGTTATACTTACGATTGCATGGATCATTTTCGGGGGAATAACGCATGGCAACATTCAGAATGACTGGATGCCGGTGAAAGACACATTTGACGTTAAATTATTTTTTGTGGCACTGGGTCATGCGTCGGTAAAAACGATTTACAGTTACCTGGGATATTATAATGTATGTCATCTGGGAGGAGAAATCAAAAATCCCGAAAAGAATATTCCCAGAAGTATTATGATATCCGTAATCGGCATCGCCATACTTTATCTGGCCATGAATATAAGTGTAGTAAGTGTAGTTCCATGGCAGGAAGCGCAGGACTCGAAATTTATCGTGAGCACATTCATTGAAAAAATTTACGGGTCGGTAGCTGCGAATTTTGCGACGGCATTGGTTTTAATTGTCGCATTCTCATCCTTGTTTGCCGTTTTACTGGGATACTCGCGTATTCCTTATGCTGCGGCAGCTGACGGTAAATTTTTCAAGGTGTTTGCAAAACTTCATCCGACCAAACACTTCCCTCACGTTTCACTTTTGTTCCTTGGAAGCCTTGCTTTTGTGTTTAGTTTGTTATTCAAATTGAGTGTGGTCATAAATGCCATACTTGCCATGAGAATAATTATTCAGTTCATCGGGCAGGCTGTTGGAGTTGTTCTTTTAAGAAAAAGAAACGGCACGAACAATCTTCCCTATAAAATGGCGCTTTATCCGTTACCCGTAATTTTAGCAATTGTTATATGGACATTTATTTTCTTCAGCACAGGAGAAAAGATGATGTTGTACGGACTGCTGGTAATTGCACTCGGTATTGTCGCTTACTATATGAGTAGAAAATTCAGACTGTTTGAGAAAGAAGTTTGACTAGGGTATGAGTGTAAGTCCTGTCCGGAACGGTAAAAATCACAAAGCCTTGAGGATGAAGTTCTTCAGGGTTTTTTATTGATATTAGGTTTAGAGTTTATGAATCAGTTCTTCCAAAAATAGAATTATAAACCACTTTGCGGATTTTCATTTTTTCAATTCATTCAGGATTGATTTTTCCTGGCGGATTTTATTAAAATCTGTTATATAATAACTCATCGTAAATTTTTTGTGCTGTTTCCATACATCTTCTGTCACCAGTGTTTATCAAATCAGTATAAGCAAGTAGTGGATGGACTACAGTGTCGTTAAATGTTTCTTCAATATTCCAGAATTTCTTATAAACACGGATATTACCATTAGGCTCGGGTATAAGGCGGTAATTTTTGATCAGATTGTTCGGAGTTTCTTCGGTATATAGATTGAAAATTTCAGGCAGTAAATATTTTGTGATTATAGCTCCTGCCGGCTCTCCACCCCAAAATGTTTTTTGCTTTTTCAGATCCAGATTTTTCCAATTATTGTAGTCGTCATTTTTCAGAAAGCGAAAATTACCGATGTGTAAAGTTGGTTTCAATTTTTCCTCATAGCCTGCAAGCCACTTCTCCAGGAGTTGTTTTTTATTTATCAGCATAAACTCGTTCCTGTTTTTTTCAATCAAGAATTTATTTTCTTTCAAACCTTTAATAATATAGTTAATGTTACCCAATGCACCAGCTGCTTTTTCTGCAATCATTCGCTGCGGCTGGTTCAGTATGTTTTCATCAATAAGTAAATGATATAAAACTTTCAGTCCGGTAGCAGTAAATGCACGGTTAACTTTTTCAGTTTTGTTTTTTTCGGTTTTCTGTCCCTCCAGCCAAATATGATGCTTGGGTGTTTGCAGAAAAATATTTCCTGCTGTATCAAGGTACCCGATCCGATGTTTCCGAAGTTCCACCCTTATTTTTGGGAAAATAGTTTCGGCAATCAAAAGGAAATTTTTGTAATGTTCAGCCCAATACTTTATTTGTTCCAATTGGTGGTTACGGACTTCGCGTCTCACCTCCACTATAAAAACTTCTTTTTTGTTGTTTAATAGCATATTCACTTCACCGTCAAGACCCTTTTTGGTGTTGGCTGTAAAATGACCCTTAATGCCTGTGTGTTTTTTAAGATTTTCTAAGGCTAAATGTGCTATTTTATCCTTCATATCGATATTATACGTTCATCCTTATATAATGTTCACGACCCGTGAACAATCAAATATAGTGAACAAAATCCGGAAAACAAATTAAACTTTGATCCACCGCTGATAAAGAAGTAGATTAGGATAACAAAATGAATTCTAAACCCATTTAATCGCAAATTCATAAGTAAAAGGATATAAATAGTAAGTCCGTACCGCAAATCTTAAAAGCTTCATTTTTTATGCTTTTTATGCTTTTTTTCTAATTATAGGAAAGTTAGAGATATTATAAAAAAGAGTAATGAAAGTATTTCTCGAAGTTGTTGACGAAGTATCTGTCCGCGAATGTATGATCTTGTCTTAGCATTTTGTCCTATTAAGAAAAAAGGACGAACAGAACTATACGATGGTATACAGATTCGAGTCCGAATTGAACCTATTCATACTCGAATCTCATTCCCTTTCCAAGACTGAGTATCGGACCCTATCTAATATTTCGCCACACTAAACTTTTTCTTTTCTGATTCTATGCATCAGATCCCAATAAGCTTTTCCATAAGGCACGAGAAGTTCTTCGCCTTTATATATTTTTCGAATAGAGGCAATATAACAGCGGTTATTCTCCACCACATACTCGCAATTATTTGTAAGTCCTTTTATCTTAGTGAAACCTCTTGCATCGTTGACATAACGGGCGAGTGATTTCATGTAAGTAAGAGCATTAATAGCCTGGGTGCGATTCAGCCGAAAAAGATATGCATTGTATCCGTCCTGATCCTTCACATCTTTCCACAATTCAATTCGTCCCGTATATTCTACAATAAGTTGTCCTTTGGGAATATCAATTTTTGTAAACAACCCT
>CAZAON010000421.1:0-2852 GCA_964486655.1 uncultured Flavobacteriales bacterium | reverse complement strand
CATGAGTATCGCCGATATATCTCCATACATCGTTTCCGTATTGCTTAAATTAAGCTGATGACTTCCACCCAGGGTCAAGTTCTTGCCCGAGAAAATCATTGTATCCGGTTTGTTATTACAGTAAATAGAAATGAGATCCTTCCCGCCTTTATAATGACACTCCTCCATCGCTTCGGTACTGACCGGAATAAATTTACTCTTCCCGGCAGTGGTTCCTGATGACTTTGCAAACCATTTTATATCCGATGGCCATAAAATGTTTTGCTCACCTTTCATCAGCCTGTCAATCTCCGGCTTCAGAGATTCATAATTCTGTATGGGAACACGTGATTTAAATTCCTCAACTGAACGGATAGACTTGTAATTGTATTTCAAGCCCCACTCCGTATTCCGCGCAGAATCAATGAGCTTGTAAAATACATCCTGCTGAACATCCAACGGATATTTCATGAAAAGCTCAATCTGATGAATTCTTTTCTTCATCAGCCAGTTGAGGATGGAATTTAATATAGGCACCCGATAAGCGTTGAGTGCGAAATATCGGAAATTGTCCTGAGATTATCGCGGAAAAGTATTTAGTATTGAGTATTGAGAATTGAGAATTGCCTGCCCCTTAAGTTAAGTCTTGAGCTTGACCAACAAAAATTATCGCTTAACAATATAATGTCTAATTTGTTTGGCCTTAACCATCTCAAGACTCCCCAAAAGGGGCAAGCAAGACTAACAACTATCGTCCAACCGATTTCTCCAAAGACAAAATGTCCTTTCTCCCCGTAAGTTGCTCGACTCTTTCTGCAGTCAGATATCCAATTGAAAAAAGTTTACCTGTAATAGTTGCTGTTGGCAAACCATTAAGCGATTCTAAAAGTAATAAAGCGCCTTTATTAGTAACATATCCTTTTAACTTATATTCTTGATCACCGGATATGTAATAACCGGAAAGCTGACTTTCCTGATACCTGAGATGTAGTTTATTGATAGAAGATTTTTTTCTGCTGATGTATATGCCGGAATAATCAACGAGCTTTGAAGGAGAGTAGTAATCCCCGAGCTTCATATTATCAAATAAAAATTCATTTACCTGTCCGTTTGCATTGGTGGACATCCACTGTACAAAATTGTGCTTGTAAGAATCACCCGGCGGCGCGAATCGCCAGAACAAATATCCAACGCAAACAACGAAAACAACAATGCCGGTAAGGTATGAACCAATGGTTAAAAACATTTTTCGTTTACGGGAAAGTTTCTTTTTAGAAGCAACTTCTTCGGGTGATCCTGTAAACTCCTGTTCACCTATGATACGCGGCTCAACAGTTGACTCGTCTTTATTCTTCTGTTTTACTTCATTAGCCGTAACTATACTTCTCTGTAATTTTGCAAATTCAATTTCCTTTTTTACTCTTTCTTCTGATATTCGCTTTACTTTCTCTCTCGCTGTAATATATTCTCCGGGGAGAATCTCATGATCGGGTGATTCCGAATTAGTAATTTTATTTAATAGTAAGTTGCTGTTTATTCTGTCATTATTCATCAAATCGATTTCCCCTGACTTGGCATTGCCAATTATTTCCACCTCTGAACCACAGTTTGTACAAAACCGGCCATTTCCGACAATCACCCGGCCACAACTATTACAATACATTAATTGAAGAATTTACTCTAAAAGTACGGATAAAATACGGCTGAAACCCGCACCGGAAGCAGACTTCATAATTCAACCAAAAAAGGAAAATAATAGATATTAGATCAGGGAAATCTAAATTACCTGCTCTCATTAATCTCTAAAATCCTAATATCCCGACTGAAAGTCCCTTTGCAACCCGAAACAAGAAACCCGAAACCAAATCCTCTTAACCCTCAGATCGACCGGGCTCTTAAGCGGACACAGCCTCCATATCCTTATTAATTTTCTTAACAAGTCCCTGTAAGACTTTTCCCGGACCAACCTCGACGAAATTCGTAGCCCCGTCGCTGATCATATTTTGTATTGTCTGTGTCCAGCGAACCGGTGAAGTTAACTGTGCGATAAGATTCTCTCTAATCTGTTGCGGTTCTGTAACCGGCAATGCGTTTACGTTCTGGTAAACCGGACAAACAGGTTTGGAGAATTGGGTGCCGGCTATTGCAGCTGCCAGCTCTTCACGTGCAGGTTGCATGAGAGGAGAATGAAATGCGCCACCCACCGGTAATACGAGTGCACGCTTCGCTCCTGCGGCTTTCATTTTTTCGCAGGCATCGTTAATTCCTTTAATAGTTCCGGAAATGACCAGCTGGCCCGGACAATTATAATTTGCTGCCACGACGATTTCGCCGGACGCGGTTATCTCCGCGGCAATTTTTTCTACAATGGCATCATCCAAATTTAAAACAGCTGCCATCGTTGACGGATTAGCTTCGCATGCTTTCTGCATGGCGAAAGCACGAACCTTTACAAGGCGCAATCCGTCTTCAAAGTTCAATGTCTTATTGGCAACAAGAGCCGAAAATTCTCCGAGCGAATGTCCTGCAACCATATCCGGTTTGAAAGAGGCTCCCATTGTATGAGCCATGATAACCGAATGCAAAAAGATAGAAGGCTGAGTAACCTTTGTTTGTTTCAGATCTTCTTCTGTACCCGCAAACATAAGGTCAGTAATCTTAAAGCCAAGTATATCATTGGCCATTTCAAACATGTCCCTTGCATCAGCATTACTTTCATAAAGATCTTTTCCCATGCCCGGGAACTGGGAACCTTGTCCGGGGAATATGTAGGAGGTTTTCATTTGATCGGTCATAAATTTGATACTAAGATGATAATTATGTGTCAAAGTTACAAGTTGGGAATAGGATTAAGGATTAAGGATTAAGGATTA
>CAZAON010000420.1:0-13085 GCA_964486655.1 uncultured Flavobacteriales bacterium | reverse complement strand
CCAATACTTCGCGATCAACCCTTTGTAAGTATACTTAAGAAGTCGGACGATATAAAACACATTCAGATATTTGCTACCAAAGCCGGTATCATAAAAGTAAACGAGGATATTGAAGGTGTTGTTGCGAAAGGAATCAGCAGCGATTTCGACTGGAGTTATTTCAAGTCATATTTGATCGAAGGAAAACCCTTCACGATAGATCCCAATAATAAATCGGATAGTATTCTGATTTCAAAAAACATTTCACGGAAATTAAATTTAAAGTCGGGCGATGCATTGATCATGCATTTCATTCAACAGCCGCCAAGGGCCAGAAAATTTTACGTTTCAGGAATATACGACACCGGACTGGAGGATTTTGACAACCTCTACCTCTTTTGCGATATAAGGCAAATACAAAAACTTAACGACTGGACAGAAGAACAGGTTGGAGGATTTGAAATTACGGTTAAGGATTTTAAGAAAGTTAATGAGGTTGCAGATTTCGTCTACCAGACGACCGGTTCGGACCTGAACTCCCGCACTATCGGTGAAATTTATCCTCAGATTTTTGACTGGCTCAATCTGCAAAACATCAATGCGTTTATAATAATAAGTCTCATGATAATAGTTTCGGGCATGAATATGATATCTGCATTGCTGATAATTATTCTGGAACGGGTAAACTTAATCGGAATAATGAAAGCACTTGGTTCGACTAATTTCAGTATACGTAAGGTGTTTCTTTACCTCGCAGCATTCCTGATAGGTCGTGGCATGCTTTGGGGAAATATTGCGGGGATTGCTTTTATTTTTCTGCAGAAAAAATTCGGATTAATTCACCTCGACAAACAGTCATATTATCTTTCATATGTCCCTGTAAATTTTTCGGTAAGTGATATTCTTTTGCTCAATGCCGGAACAATGGCGATTTGCCTGATCATGATGATTTTACCTACCATGATTGTCACTAAAATCAGTCCCCTGACCGCTATTCGCTATAATTGACACTAAATATTTCAATTTCAACTGGGTTTGTTACCTTTGACGCCGACTGAAAAGCGTTATTTTAGTTCAAAAAACAAGTAAATCAATGGCAACTAATCCAAATAAGAAAATCTGTAACAACATCCTCGAAGCAATTGGCAATACGCCCCTGGTTCGTCTTAATAAAGTAGTTGAAGGAATTCCGGCTAAAGTGTATGCTAAGGTCGAAACCTTTAATCCGGGCAACTCCATCAAAGACCGAATGGCACTTAAAATGATAGAAGATGCCGAAAAAGCCGGTCTGCTGAAACCGGGAGGAACGATTATAGAAGGCACCAGTGGTAATACCGGAATGGGACTTGCAATTGCAGCCATTGTTAAAGGTTACAAATGTATTTTTACAACAACTGATAAACAATCCAAAGAAAAAGTAGACGCATTAAAAGCTTTCGGAGCAGAGGTTATTGTTTGTCCGACCAACGTTGATCCTGAAGACCCACGCTCCTACTATTCTGTTGCAGCAAGGCTGAATAAAGAAATTAAAAATTCTTTTTATCCGAATCAATATGATAACCCTTCAAATGCGCAGGCAAATTATGAGCAGACCGGACCGGAAATCTGGGAGCAGACAGAAGGGAAAATCACACATTTCGTAGTTGGTGTTGGTACAGGCGGTACAATTTGCGGCACGGCGAAATACCTGAGAGAAAAGAATCCGAATATTAAAGTATGGGGAATTGACGTGTATGGTTCTGTTTTCAAAAAATACAAGGAGACAGGAATATTTGACAAGAATGAAATTTACCCATACGTAACCGAAGGAATTGGCGAAGACTTTTTACCTAAGAATGTAAACTTTGATCTGATCGATCTTTTCGAAAAAGTGACTGATAAGGATGCAGCCCTCATGACGAGAGAGATTGTTCGTAAAGAAGGTATTTGGGTAGGGAACTCTGCCGGTTCAGCCATAGCTGGCTTGCATCAATTGAAAGGCAAACTGACGAAAGATGATGTTGTGGTTGTAATTTTTCACGATCATGGTACTCGTTACATTGCCAAAATTTTCAATGATGACTGGATGAGAAAGATGGGTTACATCGACAAGAAGGGTATGACTGCGAATGACATTGTCGGTAACCGTAAAAATCTCGAGTTGATGACTGTGGATAAGAAGGGAAAAATTTCTGACGCATTAAAAATTATTACTGAAAACAATTTCTCTCAAATTCCTGTTACATCCGACGACCGTATTGTTGGTTCTATTTATGAGAACCTGGTCTTCGATCATATATTAAACAATCCTAATTCGAAAGATGATACGGTTGAAACTATTATGCAGGAAGCTCTTCCGTTTGTAGATATTACGACTCCGATCCAGGAATTATCTCAAATGATTTCAGGTGACCGAATGGCTGTTTTAGTAAAAGATTTCAAAGCAGGTCGTACTTTCATTATTACGAAGAGTGATATTGCTGAAGCACTTGTAAAATAATTTAAATGCCGGCTCTATGATCACAACCAGCGATCAGCTGAACCGACAAATAATATTACCGGAATATCCGCGTCGAATAATTTCTTTAGTTCCATCTCAGACCGAATTGCTTTTTTCATTCGGACTAAACGATGAGGTCATTGGAATCACTAAATTCTGTATTCACCCCGATCAATGGTTTCAATCAAAGGTTCGCGTTGGAGGAACAAAAAAAATAAACATTGATCGAATTCGTTCTTTGCAACCTGATCTTATCATTGCCAATAAGGAGGAAAATACAAAAGAGGATATTGATTTATTGAGCAGGGAATTCCCCGTTTGGATCTCCGATATAAAGCACCTGGATGACGCTCTGAAAATGATTCGTGAGACAGGCCGAATTCTGAATCGTGAAAAGATTGCCATAAAAATTGCGAATGATATTTCAATGCAATTTGAGTCACATAAAGCACAAAATCATAAGCGAATGACGTGCCTCTATCTCATCTGGAAAAATCCCTATATGGCTGCGGGAGCAGATACGTTTATTTCCGACATACTCATGCGTTCAGGATTTGACAATGTGCTTTCAGATACAAACAGGTATCCTGTAATTTCATTGAATCAGATAAAATCTCTTCATCCGGATGTAATTTTTCTCTCATCGGAACCATTCCCTTTTAAACAAAAGGAAGCGGATGAATTAAAGGTGGAAATATCCGGAGTAAAGGTATATTGCGTGGATGGAGAAATGTTTTCCTGGTATGGCTCTCGCTTATTAAAATCATGCAATTATATTGACAGTCTCAGGAATGCAATAATTAAGAATAATTAATATGAAAGTGAAACTCAAACTACCCTCGTATACCCGTTTCATTTATGCATATTGTGTAAATTGCGCTGACAGGAATTAATAAGAACATCATTAGATTTCAGTGAAAAAGGATTTATTAAAAATAGTGCTGATTGTTTCGCTTTTTGTCTCTTGCTTTCAGGCAAGTGCACAGAAGGTTGGATTGGTTCTTAGTGGCGGCGGAGCGAGGGGAATGGCGCATATTGGTGTAATCAAATTTCTGGAAGAAAATAATATACCGATAGACTATATAACAGGATCATCGGCCGGAGCGATTGTTGGCTGCCTGTATGCACAGGGATATTCGGGGAATGAAATGGATTCCATCGTACATACTGAGGATTTTTATAATTGGGCAACCGGATTAATTGACGATGATTACACATATTACTTTCGAAAGAAAGAAGATAATGCTTCATGGATCAGTTTAAAATTTTCACTTGATTCAGTCTTATCTACCTCCCTCCCAACAAACATTGTAAGTTCTATCCCCTACGATTATTCCCTTCTTGAAAATCTGGCCGCGCCTATTGCGAAAGCACATTACAATTTTGATTCACTTTTTATTCCGTTTCGTTGCCTGGCGTCTGATATTGAAAACAAAAAAACAATAGTCTTTCGAAATGGAGATCTGGCACAGGCTGTACGGGCCTCGTCTGCTTATCCGTTTTATTTTAAGCCTGTCGTTTACGAAAATAAAATACTTTATGATGGCGGAATGTATAATAATTTCCCTGCCGATGTAATGCTCGAAGATTTTCAACCTGATATTATTATTGGCTCCAATGCGGCGGGTACAAATACCCCAACAACCGAAGGAAATATCATTTCACAGATCCGTGCGATGATGACAACGCCGACAAATTTCTCAGTGATCTGTGAAAATGGAGTTTTAATAGAAAGCAATACTAACCGATTCGGACTTTTTGATTTTTCGAATATTACTGAACTTATAGAAGAAGGTTATAACTCGGCAAAAACTCAGTTTGACAGATTATGTGTAAACATACAAAACAGGGTTCCACTTGCCGAATTAAATGAGAGGCGTAAAGCATACCGAAAATCGCTTCCCGAAGTTTTAGTTGATAGTGTAATTATAGAAGGCATTAATTCGAGACAGGCGGAATATGTAAGACAGATTGTAAAGCCCGGAAACAAACCTATTCCGCTTAAGCGACTGAAAGCCTCTTACTTTGCTTTGGTCGCTGATCAAAATGTAAAAAACATTTATCCGTCCATAAAGTTCAATGAACAGACAGGTTACTTTGATTTGAAATTAAGAATAGAACAGGAAAGAAACTTCATCACACAATTCGGAGGTAATATCAGCTCCCGTCCGGTGAGCGAGGCTTTTGTCGGATTACAGTATAATCTCTGGAATAAAAGAGCCTATAACTTTAGCGGAAACTTCTATTTTGGAAAATTATATACATCCGGTCAGTTGCGCGTTCGAATGGACTCACCGGCAAAGTTTCCATACTTCCTGGAAGCAGACGCCACACTTAATGAATACGACTATTTCAGCAGCAGTAACGCGGCATTTTTTTCGGAACAACGTCCATCCTACATCCTTAAATCCGATTACAACTTCGGAATGAACTTCGGAATACCAGCAAGGAATAAAGGAAAGTTTATTGCTTCCGCTTATTATGTCCGTGCTAAAAACGAATATTATCAGACACAGGATTTTCTATCTACGGATACTGCTGACCAAACAATACTGGAAGGTCCGACCGGGGCAATTACTTTTGAGAGAAGCACACTCAATCGTAAAATGTACGCGAATCAGGGGACATTTCTGAATGCGCGTGTACAGTATGTAAATGCATTGGAAAAAACAATTCCGGGATCAACATCTGCCGACACAAGCGAACAGAATCACTATCATGATTGGTTTCAATTCAGTTTAAAATATGAGAATTATTTTAAGAGAAGGGAACGAATTAAATTCGGTATGTACTTTGAATTTGCCTCGACCGGAATGCCATTCCTGACAAACTATATCAGTACAGCCCTGAATAGCCCGGTGTTTAACCCTATCCAGGAAATGAAAACTCTTTTCCTGCCCGATTTCCATGCACATACATTTGCCGGTTTAGGGTCCAAAAATAATATTATGATCAGGAACAATATTGAAGTCCTGCTGGAGGGCTATGTATTTCAACCCTTTCACGAACTTATACCGACAACCGATAACAAGACAGTTTATGGAGATCTATTCGCCAAAAGATTTTATGTCGGCTCACTGGGAACGGTATTCCACTCGCCGATCGGACCTATAGGTTTCTTTGTGAATTACATTGATGAACGTGAAAATTCGTTCTCCTTCCTGTTCCATTTCGGATATTTTATTTTTAACAAGAGTGCTTTGAATTAGAAACATACAGTGACGCAAAAATCATATCTTGCACTATAAATAAAACTTAACGATGATACTGCTAATACTATTAAACATGCTGATGCAAAATCCAACTTCCCTTTATGATTTCAAACCTAAATCCATAGACGGAAAAGAATTTGATTTCTCAAAATATAAAGGCAAAAAAATACTGATCGTTAACACAGCTTCTGAATGTGGCAACACTCCTCAATACGCTGACCTTGAAAAACTATACGAAAGCCATAAAGACAAATTAGTTGTAATAGGATTTCCAGCAAACAATTTCGGTCAGCAGGAACCGGGCTCGAATGCAGAGATAGCAACTTTCTGTTCCAAAAATTACGGAGTAACATTTCCGATGATGGCTAAGGTATCTGTAAAAGGCAGTGACATCGATCCGCTTTTTCAATGGCTGATTACACAACCAAACCCTGACAAAACAGGCGACATCCGCTGGAATTTTGAAAAATTTCTTATAGATGAGAACGGAAAATTGATTCATCGTTTTCATGACAAGTTATCGCCGATGGATGAGAAGATATTGAACGCCATTCTCTGATCAGCATGAAATATTTTTTTGCAATTTATTCAATAGTTATTTTATATTTAATTATCAGATTTTCCAATATGGTATGGAAACTTCATGAAATTATGTGCGAGTATAAAAAATTAACTACAGAACCGGATTTTAATAGTGAAGACTATCAATACAGAGGAAATGATTCCTTATATATCTATCCTGTTTATTTAAAGAAACACCGGACAAACGAAAAACTAAATTTAATTGTCGAAAAATACAATTCACTGCTAAATAAAACTTTTTTCTTTGGAATGTATATGGCTGCCCTCTTCCTTGGCACTGCATTAATATTAAAATTACTTGGACTACCAATAAATTACATTATTACTTTTTGAATTTGCAACAAGTCAAATCATAAGAAAAACAAAACTGGCTTTCAAATCCAGGTAAACTAATGAAAAACGTTAGAGGATTCGAAAACTTCCACATCCTTCTATGGTTATTCAAAGATTTATGCTGGGTAACATTATCGAAAGCAGCCGGTGTTTTTATGATCGTTCCTACTCTGGCTCTGGCAATTTATATTACAGCAATTAACAGGGCAGATAAATCGGAGTTTGCGCATAACCTGGCAGTTTGCTTTTGGATATGCGCAAATTCAGTGTGGATGATAGGTGAGTTTTATTATGAAGACGGACTTAGACCGGCTGCCATATGCTTCTTCGTTGCCGGTCTTATTACTATGCTGTTTTATTATATTCCTGCTCTCCTTAGACACTCAGGTCTTACAAAAAAGTAAGTTCTTACCCACTACATAAACTCGTTTCATTCAATAAATATTATCTTTGATACTGAAAGGCTGGTAAATCTTATTTTAGTTACAATTTTATCTTTTAACAGAATTTAATATTATGAATAAGCTTATGAGGATTTTAGCTGTTCTAATACTGATAACCATTCAGTCACCAGCCCAATATAGTTTCGTAAATTCTTATACAGATAATTCATTTAATCCGACAATTCATCCATACAGCTGCATGCAATCAGCTGAAGGGTCATTTCTGTTTGCTCTTACCGGAACAGACACTTCGGGCCAGGAAGGATTACTGGTTATCAAAGCAAACTATACCGGTAACACCATTTGGAGTAAGTATTACCATTCAAACAATTATATTCCCCGTACAATGGCTGCAACGCGTGATAGCGGGTGCATTATTGGAGGAGATAAATTTATTATGAAATTATTTGCAGATGGCACGGTCGCATGGATGAAAACTTTTAATAGCCGGACAGCATTTTCCATTGATCAATATTCGGGCGGATACGTCGTTGGTTTATTACAATTACCAATTTCTATTGGGGGATCCTGTTGCTACGATATTATTAAAATTGACGAATCCGGAATTATTCAATCTTCATTCGAATTGGGAAACTATGTAAACGCCAATCAAACATGGATTTATAATGTCAAGTCCATGAAAAATGGAGGATTCTTAATCGGAAATACGGTTTTTTCACTTACTTCTCCGGGAAGCAATCTATTCATTGCAGATTCTTCATTCAATTTATACACATTGATGGAAGCATACGATTCAGACCATTGTTTTGGAATACAAACGACAGACGGGAATGTCGTTATAGCGTATAATAATTTTGGCGTTCCTTCATTTGCAAAATTCGATTCAACCGGAACTGTGCTCTGGGAAACACAATCATCAGGAAACTTTAGCATTTCAGCCATTGATACGTTAAGAAACGGTGGTATTATAATAGCGGGCCTGGATAGCACTGATTTTGTCATTTCACGGATTGACGGAAATGGACAATTGCTCGACTCCTATAAATTTTGCTGTGCCGACACACCAGTTGTTAAAAGCACTTTCGATGGTGGATTCATCACATTTGGAATTGATTCTTTAAACCATAATGCAGTTTTGTATAAAGTTGATTCCTTAGGAGTTTGCACGAAAACCTATATAGATTCTCTCGTCTCTACCCTACCAAGTCTTCTATATTTTCCGTGGTCTGTACCAGGAATGTCTAACACGATTAATATCTTCAATGATTTCGTGAATGCAAATGATGTAACACTTATTCAAAACCAAATTTGTTTTTCTACAATGCTTGAAGAAATTACTTTCCCAATAATTAAGATCAGTCCGGTTCCATCAAAAGGAATCTTTCACATTTATACCGATACTGAAATTCACAATTATGAACTTATCATAAATGATATTCAGGGACGAATTATCTATCACTCCAATGATTTCGAAAAAGATATTGACATAAGAAATCAACAAAATGGAATATATTTTTTACGAGTAAATTTTGAAAATAAAATAATCTACCAAAAACTAGTGATCGCCAAGTAATATTTGAAAATAAATTCTATAAAACCAATAGCACCGGAATCTCTCCCGGTGCTATTCGTAATTCGTAATTTGTAATTCGTAATTGTATCAAGCTTGTGCCGCCGGTCCGCCAAAATTCATCGGCAGTCCCATTCCTTCTGTCATCTTAATCGTTCCGTGTACAGCTTCATACTTGGCGATGTTATCCTGCATAGCAGCAAGTAAACGCTTTGCATGCTGAGGCGTTAAAAGTATTCTGGCCTTTACTTTTGCTTTCGGAACACCCGGCATAATTTTCACAAAGTCTACAACGAACTCTGATGTGCTGTGAGTAATTATTGCAAGGTTTGAATAAATGCCATCGGCTATTTCTTCAGTCAACTCTATGTTGAGCTGGTTTTGGTTTTGATTTTCTTCCATTTCGGGTTTCGGGTTACGGGTTACGGGTTGCGGGTTGCGGGTTGCGGGTTTCGGGTTTCGGGTTTCGAAACGATGAACTAATGACAAAGTTCGCAAATTTTATAATAACCAATATTGAAATTTTTACTTAATCTTCAATTTTCAATTCTAATAATTTGCTATAATATACCTGAAAGCAAAAAGGGTCGCTTGCGCGACCCTTTTACTTACTTATCGTTCAGTGACTTCCTCTTCCTGCTTCGAAGCCATTAAGAGATCATATTCTTCCTGTGAACCGACAATCAACTTGTCGTATTCACGTAAGCCTGTTCCGGCCGGAATTAAGTGACCTACAATAACGTTTTCTTTCAGTCCGAGTAAATCATCAATCTTACCATTAACAACTGCCTCATTCAACACCTTCGTAGTTTCCTGGAAGGATGCTGCAGAGATCCAGCTCTTCGTATGTAACGATGCCTGAGTGATACCCTGAAGTACCGGTGACGATGTTGCAGGAATTGCATCACGTGCTTCGATCATCTTCATATCCTTACGCTTAAGAATCGAATTCTCTTCGCGAAGTCTTCTGAGTGTCATGATCTGACCGGCTTTCATATCTGTTGAATCACCCGGATCAAGTACAACGACTTTATCCATAATTGTATCGTTCTCCTTGATGAAGTCAACACGGTCAACGAACTCGCGCTCGAGGAACATTGTATCACCCGGATCTTCGATAACAACCTTACGCATCATCTGACGAACGATTACCTCGAAGTGCTTATCATTAATCTTCACACCCTGTAAACGGTATACTTCCTGAACCTCGTTAACGAGATATTCCTGAACCATACCGGGTCCTTTGATCGATAAGATATCACTTGGAGTGATCGCTCCGTCGGATAACGGATCTCCGGCTTTCGTGAAGTCATTGTCCTGTACAAGGATATGCTTTGAAAGCGGAACCAGATATTTCTTAACCTCACCGTCGCGTGATGTGATGATAACCTCACGATTACCACGCTTGATACCGCCATAAGAAACGATACCATCGATCTCACTCACAACTGCAGGGTTACTTGGATTACGTGCTTCGAATAATTCCGTTACTCGTGGAAGACCTCCGGTGATATCACCAGATTTACCGGTTGAACGAGGAATCTTAACGAGAATTTCTCCGGACTGAATTTTCTGTCCTTTGTTAACCATGATGTGAGCTCCAACTGGAATGTTGTAAGCCTTAATCACTTCTTTCTTCTCATCAAGAATTTTGATTACAGGATTTTTGGTCTTATCACGTGTTTCGATAATTACCTTTTCCTTGTAACCTGTTTGCTCATCCGACTCTTCGCGGTAGGTCATACCTTCCTCGATGTGTTCGAATTCAATTTTTCCGCCAAACTCAGAAAGGATAACGGCGTTGAACGGATCCCAGTCACAAATGACTGAACCTTTTTCAACGATCTCTTTATCTTTCGGATGGAGTTTCGCTCCGTATGGAATATTTGAAGTAGCTAAAATAGTTCCGGTGTTAGGATCAACAATTCTGAATTCTCCAGAACGTCCGATTACTACCGGTACCGTCTTATTATTCGCTTCTTTAAAATTAACTGTCTTAACTTCTTCGAATTCGATTCGTCCGCTGTATTTAGCTTTCAATTCAGATTCGGAAGCACCTTTCTGTGCAACACCACCGACGTGGAATGTACGGAGTGTAAGCTGTGTACCCGGCTCACCGATTGACTGAGCGGCGATAACACCTACAGCTTCACCTTTCTGAACCATACGTCCGGAAGCAAGATTTCTTCCGTAACATTTAGCACAAACACCACGCTCAGATTCACATGTTAATACCGAACGGATTTCGACTGTTTCAATTGGTGACTCTTCAATAACGGTCGCGATGTCTTCGGTGATTTCTTTTCCATTCTCGATGAGTAATTCACCTGTGAGTGGATGATAGATATCGTGCAGAGAAACGCGTCCGAGAATACGATCATAAAGTGATTCAACTACTTCTTCGTTATTCTTTAATGCAGTTTCTGCCAGTCCGCGTAATGTTCCACAGTCTTCATCTGTAATGATAACATCCTGCGCAACATCAACGAGACGACGTGTAAGGTAACCGGCATCGGCTGTTTTAAGGGCCGTATCGGCAAGACCTTTACGCGCACCGTGTGTAGAGATGAAGTACTCGAGTACAGAAAGACCTTCTTTGAAGTTCGAAAGAATCGGATTCTCGATGATCTCCCCTCCTGTCGAACCGCTCTTCTGCGGTTTCGCCATCAGACCCCTCATTCCACCTAGCTGACGAATCTGCTCTTTAGAACCACGGGCTCCGGAGTCAAGCATCATATAGATGGAATTGAATCCTTGTTTATCAGATGACAATTGCTTCATCAATGTCTCGGTGATACGTGAGCTTGTACGTGTCCAGATATCAATGATCTGATTGTAACGCTCATTGTATGTAATGAAACCGAGATTGTAATTATTAAGAACCTCATCAACTTCAGCATTTGCTTTGCCGATAAGTTCAATTTTAACTTCAGGAATTTTAACGTCTTCAAGGTTGAATGAAAGTGCACCTTTGAAGGCCATCTTAAATCCGAGATCCTTGATATCGTCGAGGAATTTCGCTGTCTTGGCAACACCGCATGACTTCAATACGTCACCGATGATATCACGAAGAGCTTTCTTAGTCAACAATGTGTTAATATAACCTGCTTCTTCAGGAACTACCTGGTTGAAGAGTACACGTCCAACTGTTGTCTTAGTCATCTCAAGAACGAGTTGTTCTTCCTTCATCACATAAACCTTTACTTCGATTTGTGCATGGAGTTCAACAATTCCTTCGTTGTATGCGATGATTACTTCTTCAGGTGAATAGAACTTCATTCCTTCTCCCTTAACTTTACGGGTACTGTCAGTCTTTCTTTCTTTTGTGATATAGTAAAGACCGAGTACCATGTCCTGAGATGGAACCGTTACCGGCGCGCCATTTGCAGGGTTCAGGATGTTGTGAGAAGCAAGCATCAACATTTGCGCTTCCAGGATTGCCGCGTTTCCAAGAGGAACGTGAACGGCCATCTGGTCACCGTCGAAGTCAGCGTTGAAGGCTGTACAAACAAGCGGGTGCAGTTGAATCGCTTTTCCTTCGATAAGTTTTGGCTGGAATGCCTGTATACCTAATCTGTGGAGTGTCGGAGCTCGGTTGAGAAGAACAGGATGTCCTTTCAACACATTCTCTAAGATATCCCACACAAGAGGATCTTTACGGTCAACGATTTTCTTAGCTGATTTAACTGTCTTAACAACACCACGCTCAATCATCTTGCGGATGATGAACGGTTTGAAAAGTTCCGCCGCCATGTCTTTCGGAAGTCCGCACTCGTGGAGCTTTAACTCAGGTCCTACGACAATTACGGAACGTGCAGAATAATCAACACGCTTACCAAGAAGGTTCTGACGGAAACGACCTTGCTTACCTTTCAGTGAATCTGAAAGTGATTTTAATGCACGGTTAGATTCAGTCTTAACCGCATTTACTTTACGTGAATTGTCAAACAATGAATCAACCGCTTCCTGAAGCATACGTTTCTCGTTACGGAGAATAACATCAGGTGCTTTAATTTCCAACAGTCGCTTCAAGCGATTGTTACGGATGATAACACGACGATAAAGGTCATTCAGATCGGATGTAGCAAAACGGCCACCATCCAATGGAACGAGTGGACGCAATTCAGGCGGAATAACCGGAACAACTTTTACGATCATCCATTCAGGACGATTTTCAATGTGTTCGTTCGCACCACGGAATGCTTCAACGACATTAAGACGTTTAAGCGCTTCATTTTTTCTTTGCTGTGATGTTTCATTGCTGGCCTGGTGGCGGAGGTTGTACGATAGTTCGTCGAGATTCAGACGGTTCAACAAATCGTACAATGCATCGGCACCCATCTTCGCGATGAAACGGTTTGGATCTTTCTCATCGAGATGCTGATTATCCTTCGGTAATGCTTCGAGGATATTCAGGTATTCTTCTTCGGTGAGGAAGTCGAGGTAGTTGATTCCATCAGCGGCTTTAATACCAGGCTGAATAACAACATAACGCTCGTAATATATGATCATGTCGAGCTTCTTTG
>CAZAON010000419.1:0-18065 GCA_964486655.1 uncultured Flavobacteriales bacterium | reverse complement strand
CTACGTCGACCTGCTTCTGATTGTCTAATAATAGATCTCTTTCCAGAACTTTTCGGCCGCTAAGATCTATTATCGAGATATTGACATTTCCCGAAAGTTCTTCGTCAAAACTGATTGACAAATTATTTCTTCCTGCTTCATAGATGGCATTGAGTGTTCCTTTGTTTGCGGTTTGATCGTTCGCGCCGATTCGAAGCGGATTACAATTTCCGTAAACGGCGCCGTTTTGCAGATAATTGTTTACCATGTTTACATGAACGCATTGTGCAACTCCGTTATAGCAGATTTCAACCTTATCATGTGAACATGCATAGTCAGTTTCGAATATGGAGATTGTTCCGCTTACTTCATTTGAGGTAACCAATAGGTTCTTTTTGTTCGGACTATCCTTGTCGTCAATAAACAACATTCCTTCCGGACCTAAATCTCCGCCTGAATTTAAGGCAGGAACCTGCAGGAAGTTTCTTGTGTTTTTGTATTCAACAAAATATGGAGCGTACGGATCGGTAATATTAAATACCATCACTCCGCCGATTCTTTCCAGTCCGACGAATGCATATACACTGTCAAGAATTTTTGCAGTTGTCAGTCCTTCAGGCTCCGGACCTTTGTCGTCGCTACGATTCTTCTTTGTATTGTTTGTATTGCTGCAATTGAAAACTTCCGGGAATAATTCGAAAGTTTTTTGCTCAAGGAAATCACCGCTGTCCCAGATCAGGTTTCCGTCCATATCACGAATGCTGAATGATCTCGCTCCGAAAGCAAAAAGAGAATCGTAATCTCCGTCATTGTCATAATCACCTAATGATTTGGTAACATTGAGTCGTCCGAGTTTTGAAGATGTTTTTAATGAGGCATAATCCGGAAAAGCGATTGAATCAAGCGTAAGCGTGCTTACTCTTTTTGCTTCCGCAAATCCGGTGTATTCACGAACATCACCCTCATTCGCCATGATTAAAAATTCGCCTGCATCTGTTTCGAATGCCTGGATTGCATCGGGCTGGTAGGCTCCGTAAACCGGCCATGTTGTGATGTTTACAACGCCTCCGTTTTGATCCGATGCGTCCATTCCGTTTCCTGCAATATTATGATTCTTATAACCAAGTGCTTTTAATGAAACGATGTTTTTATGTTTAATATCAATTTCAGCAATGGCATTGTTTTCCTGTAGCGTAACATAAGCGTATTTCGAGTCATCAGAAACCGCAATGTATTCCGGTTCCAGATCCTGAGCCACAGTTGCATTCGGTCCGTTTACTTTTATGCCGGCAGGTAATGCATTGTTATAACCAGAGAAATCAAGCGTCCATACTTTCGATTGTTTTACTCCTTTCACATTTGGGTATTCGATAATACTGACCGTTCCGTACGGATCATTTGTATAGGCTGCATTCGGTTCGCCTTCGTTGGCGACAAGAATGAATTTTCCGTTTGGTGTAAATGTTATCATATCGGGTAATGCGCCAACCGTAACATGTTTTAAATAATTTCCGTCTTCATCAAAGAAAACGGCAAATCCGTTGTCCTGCTTGTTGAAATTTTCAACTGCAGCTACGAGGACTCCTTTGCGCACTGCCACACTGTTCGCTCCGATTCCCCATGGTGAAAGATCGATTGTGTCTACAAGGTATGGCATACTTGGAGTCGAGATGTCAACAATCTCAATATTCCCGGTACCACCATTTACCAAGAACAGACGTTTGGAATGTTCGTCATAAGCAGAGATTTCAGCTCCACCCTGATCAAAAACATTCGTACTATAACCGCCAATCTTTTTTAAATGCACAGGAGATTGTGCATTTGATACCATTGCAATGAAGCAACCAATTAGTAATGTCAGAGTTTTTTTCATGAATTTATTTTTTCGCTAAGCTCAACCTTCGAAGTGACGGGTGATTGAAGGGAAGTTTAAATTAAAATTAAATTCAAGTCGTTAAGGGGTTTTGAGAAGTGTAAAAATTGTGAACAGTTTGTAAACCAAAATAATCGGTTATGTATAATCTGTTATGATTTTCCAGCAGGAAAGAGATGATTGAAGCACGATGAGCCCTGATTTGTGGATGCCTGCCTGCCGACTGCAAAAGCAGGCAGGAATATCACACAGCTTGTTTGCTGAGTCGAAGTACAACAACCACGGACGAATGCCCGGAACATCACAGCTTTTAGTGTATTTGAGGATTGAATTTAGAAAGTACGGCGTAGCTGGTACATAACCATTCCAACTTATCCTTATCTACTGTCTTCATTACAATCCAATGTTGAACAGGTAGTATAGGTAAAATTTAATTTATATCAATTGCAAATATTGTCTTTTGAATACAATTTAAATTTATTTCTTTTAACATTAATAATATTGATCGGTTCACCAACCATTTTAGGAGAATAGTCAATACAAAGTTTTATTAATTTGGTAATAGTTTTAGGTATTGAATTTTTATAAAATGGATTACCGTTTTTGTTAATGTAATCTTCAATGGGTTTATCTATTCCGAAGGATCCATAACTACTACTATCAACTGCAGTTGAACAATAAAATAAATACTTTACATCCCTTGTAAAGGGTTGAATAGTATCCTGATAATTTGGTTTATAGGATACTGAAATTGCGTAAGAAATTGAATCATTAATACCAAAAAATAAGATTGTAAAAACACCCTTGCGATTTACAAAGTCAGCACTGTATTTAGTTAGAAGTCTTTTACATTGCGTATCCATTGAATCAGTAAAAAATTTAATTTGGGTTTTAATATCCCCTGAAGTTAACAGAGAAATTTTTGCAGTTTTCAAAACATTATAATCAGCGCTCTTACTATAGGGCAATCCCGTTACTGCAAAAAAAGAATTGTTAGTAGCTTTGAATAGTTTACAACGGGTTTCATCTCCTTTATAACTAACTGATTTACTATCAACTCCAACCCAAACATTTTTATTGTCAATATAATAAACAATGGTTGTTGCTTTAGTCTCAAAAGTTAGTATAAGAAAAATAAGGATGAACCTGTATTTCATAGGACTAAGTAATAAAATTTTATCCAATAAAAAACCCTCTGAACAATTTCAGAGGGTTCACCCTTTGTTGATGTAAAATTTTACCAATCGTTGTTAGTTGATTGACTATTATTCATTCCTTTCTTAAGACTCCTAATAATACTTTTTGCATGTTCATCAACTGTTACCTTAAGTTGTTCAACATTCTTTTTCTTTCCTGAGATTGGACCGTTCAATTCCATCGTATTTGATATTTCCCCTACAGATGCCTCAGTTCCTTTAACTGATCCTGAATGGTAGAAGTTTGTAAGGGTGTACTTATACTTTCCATTCTTACAACTTATCTTTAGTAGATAGGTAACATAACCCCATTCATTAGTCATTCCCAAAACAGTTGTATATTCCGGCCCATATTGACCCACTAATTCCGGAGTATATTGACCCGGGTATTCCGGCCATATTGACCCACCCCTTTTAAAGAAATTGTCTGTCATTCCGGCGATATTGACCCCCCTATGAAATGACATTCCGGCAATACTGACCCTCCTTGGTGTATTGGATTTGATGCAAAAAGCATATGCTTTGATGTTAAAAACACATTCAAAGTATATGGCTGGAAAAACAATTAGCATGCATCAAATAAAACAAATTGCGGAACTTTTAAGCAAGGATTATAGCGTTCGATCAATCGTTCGTCTCACCGGCATAGCGCGTAATACGGTTCGTGACTATCGCTATAGAATCACGCAAACCAAAACTCCTATCGATGAACTGTTAAAGCTGGATGACTCAGCTTTAACAGCATTGTTGGAACGAAAACCGGTGGAGCAACTAGAAGAATCGGATCGCAAAGCTGATTTGGAAAGTCGGTTGGATTATTTTTCATCTGAACTAAGAAGACGAGGCGTTACCCGACAGTTACTCTGGGATGAATACCGGCAGGAAAATCCATTTGGTTATAGCTATTCTCAGTTCTGCGATCATCTTTCAAAAGCATTGCAGGTCAAAAATGCTGTCATGCATTTTACTCATCATCCGGGTGAGCGAATGATGGTTGACTTTGCAGGAGATCCCCCCGCTGTGCCGTACTTTCCAAATTCCACCATCAAATATACTAAAAGCTGTGAAGCTTCGACTGACATTCGTCCGTTGTTTTTGTTCTGTGTGATTTTCCTACTTGACTTTGCAGTCGGCAGGCAGGAATATCACACAGCTTGGTTGCTGAAGCCGAAGTACAAAAACAACGGTCGAATGTCCGTCCAGCATTACTGCTTCTTTTCTAAATGAATATGGAATTTGGAAAGCACGTCGGGCAAGAATTTAAATAGATTGGTTTTATATAAATTCGAATTTAATATTTAAGAGTACTATTAATTAGATAATTCTAAAATATTAAATGATTCATTTATTTTGCATTTTAAAGTTATAGGAAATACCAATCGCAAATCCAATTTCAAAAGAATGGAATACTGGAATTTCATTATTTCGTACATATATGGGAAAATTTATGTTTATTTCTCTATACAATGAAACTCTGGAATTTTTGATATTTGTTTCACGACTTACTGAAAGACGTGCAGAATTTTTTAAATTATTAAATTGAGAAGAACTGTAGCTAAATGAATTTTCAACGTATTCTTCAGATAGACTGTTATGAAAATAAATGCCTAAGGAAATCGATGTATTAGAAATATTTGATGGATTTAATTTAAATAACAAATCCATACCTTGAATTAAATATGTGCAATTACTTTTTATTTTAGAATATTTAGAATATTTGTCTATTAGATCAAATGATTCTTTTCTATATTGAATCTCATAACGAAATGAAATTATCGAATTGGTTGTATAGCGAAAGGACAGTGGAGCAGTAAAAATTATATCTTTGGGAGTTCCATGGTAAACATCAAAATACTCGGATTTGTATGACTCTATATGAGTTAAAAAAGCTAATCGAGCATTCAATCCAATATTAAATTTTCCTAATTGAGCTATTGAATTAAATGGTAAACAAATTAATGTCCAAAGGAATATTATTTTCTTGACTTTCATTGCTTAATAATCTTGAATACTTCAATTGCTGACGGAGTGATTATTCTTATCATAGTATTGATGAATAAATCGTTTCACCACTAACCTTAACAACCTTTATAGAAAATAAGCATTTCCACACCCCAATCTTATTGCCTTATTTGTTAGCAGTAATCTTTCTTCAGCATAAAAATGTGATAAGGTTGGGGTGTGTGGGTAGCTATTTTTCTATGAAGGTTAATAAGGAAGTCGAAGGGTGGTTTCTGAGTCGATAGGTTTAGTAATTTTTATTACATTCTTAATGCATATAAATATTTGAGCAATCATGAAATATACATCTCTAGCAACCCCTCCGGTAAATCCACATAAACAACTTTCTTCTTCGCATCTATGTCCGTCACAATTTCATCATTCAGCGGAAACATAACTTCTTTCTCTTTGACAATGCACTTCGCAATCATCTGCATCGGATATTCAATTACCTCTGTAATAATTCCGAGTTCGCCATCAACAGAATCAACAACATTGAACCCTGTAAGATCATTCCAGGAAACAATATCCTCTTTCTTGGCAGCGCGAATTTTCTCCGCAAATAATTTTTTCTGAGAAAGTTTCCTGGCTTCGAGTTCCGAGTCCACATCTTCGAACTTAACAACAATCTCTTCCTCACCGCGAATCTCAATTTGTTCGATCTTAAACGGAACCGGCAGTCCGTCGATGATTACGAAAAGAAATTTATGCTTCAGTAATTTTTCAGGATGAGCAAGAGTAACGAGACAACTCAATTCGCCCTTAAAACCAATAGCTTTATTTACCTGGCCGATGGGGGTGAGTTTTTTTTTGTCCAGAAATATCATTTTAGTCTTGAGTCGTTAGTCTTGAGAGAGTACAGAGGACAGAGTACAGAGGACAGAATACCAAGTACAAAGTACCAAGTACAAAGTACAAAGAAAACATTATGTCAATAAAAAACCGCCATGAAACTTCAAGGCGGTTCTTTTTATCTGATGTGGTATGCAGTACTTGGTACTTTGTACTTTGTACTATTACGCTTCCGTATTCTCAGCAGGCGCTTCCGCTGCTCCTTCTTCAGTTGGAGCTTCAGCAGCTGGTGCCGCTGCTTCGACCGGTGGAGGTGTATTCTTCTTTCTTACTGCTTCAGCAATCGCATCTCTCTTCACCTTTTCTGCTGCAAGACGATCAGCGTTGATTTGCTCGGCAGATTTCTTTAAGCGATTGCTCTTCTCAGCGATCTTATTGTGCTTGCTTTCCTGCCATTCATTGAATTTCTCATCGGCTGCTTCCTGCGTTAATACGCCTTTAGCAACACCTTTAGAAAGGTGGTTGCGGAAAAGAACTCCTTTGTAAGCTAATATCGCACGGCATGTGTCAGTTGGCTGAGCACCTTTGTTAAGCCAGCTAAGGGCTTTGTCGTTGTCGATTTGAATGGTTGCAGGATTCGTGTGAGGATCGTAATTACCGATAACTTCGATAAACTTTCCATCCCTCGGAGCACGGCTATCCGCTACCACAATATGATAATAAGCTGCATGCTTCTTACCATGGCGTGATAATCTGATTTTTACTGGCATTTTTCTTCTTTTGATGGTTTTTACCCGGCAACCACCCGGCTGCCCGCCTTCTCCAAGGCTGTTTAAGGGGCGGCAAATGTGGGAAAAAAAATTGAATATTTAAAATTGAAGATTGAAGATTTTTCAACCCGAAACCCGAAACCCGAAACCCGGAACCCGGTACCTGTTAGTAAATTCCCATGAAATCCGAGCATTAAATATTATCTTTGAAACCTCCCAAAGGCCAAAAAACTTATTTTTTAGCCATTCCCGAATGAAAGAAGACTATTTAAATGATTTGAATGAGGCTCAGCGGGCTGCCGTTACTCATATTAAGGGTCCGTCGATGATTATTGCCGGCGCCGGATCCGGGAAAACGCGTGTTTTAACGTATCGTATTGCCCATCTCATCAGCCAGGGCATCGATCCATTTCATATTCTCGCCCTTACTTTTACCAATAAAGCCTCCAAGGAAATGCGGGCGCGAATCGAAAAAATCGTCGGCCCCGAAGCGAAAAATCTGTGGATGGGAACTTTCCATGCCGTCTTCGCAAAAGTCCTTCGCATCGAAGCATCTAAAATCGGGTATCCGACGAACTTTACCATTTATGATACCGATGATGCCGCTAATGTGATGAAAGACCTTGTCCGCGAACAAGGCCTCGATGAAAAACTGTACAAGCCAAGCATCGTACTTAATCGCATTTCATCTGCAAAAAATAATCTCTACTCATGGAGCGAATACCAGGAGAATGTCAACTTCGTCAGCGATGATCATTCTTCGGGCCGTCCGAAAATCGGTTTGCTGTACGAACTTTATCAGAAGCGTTGTTTCAAAGCATCCGGAATGGATTTCGATGACATACTATTTAATATGTATGTGCTGCTAACGAAACACCCCGATGTTCTGCACAAATACCAGCATAAGTTCACACATATTTTGGTCGATGAGTTCCAGGATACGAATTATGCGCAGTACACCATACTGAAAAAACTCGCCGCCGTTCATGAAAATATTTCTGTCGTCGGTGACGATGCACAGTCTATCTATGCATTCCGCGGCGCGAATATTCAGAACATACTTTCTTTCCAGCGCGACTATCCAGATCTGGAAATTTTTAAACTCGAACAGAATTACCGTTCGACGAAAAATATCGTTCACGCCGCCAACAGCATCATCGATAAGAATAAGAATCAGCTCAAGAAAGAAGTCTGGACCGATAACGATCTCGGCGAAAAGATTCAGCTGATGCGAGCCCTCAGTGATAACGAAGAAGGAGTGATGGTGGCCAATTCGATTTTCGAAACGAAGGTCAACCAGCAATGGCATAATAAGAATTTCGCCATTCTCTATCGTACGAATGCGCAATCACGTTCGATGGAGGAAGCGCTGAGAAAAATGAATATCGCTTATCGTATTTATGGCGGACTCTCATTCTTCAAGCGAAAAGAAATCAAGGATCTTCTGGCTTATTTCCGATTAGTCATTAATCAGAAAGACGATGAAGCTTTGAAACGTATTATCAACGTTCCTGCTCGCGGCATTGGTAAAACCACTATTGAGAAACTTACGGTCGTTGCCGCCGAAAGAGATCAGTCCGTGTGGGATCTGATTGCCGATTCAGCATCTAATCCCTGCGGATTCAACAGCGGCACACTGGGCAGACTTATCGATTTTGCGACGATGATAAAAAGTTTCGGAGTGAAATTGAAAGTTGATAATGCATTTGAACTGGCGAATCATATCGCGGCTTCGTCCGGATTGCTACGCGAATTGTATACCGACAAAACTCCGGAAGGATTAAGCCGGTATGAGAACATCCAGGAATTGCTCAATGGTATTCGTGAATTTGTCGATGGAGGAAGAAGCATCACGCCGCGCGACATTGACGAATTTGTGGATGAGAATGCAACGCACTATCTTGAAGAATACATGCAGGACATTGCATTGCTCACCGATGCAGACGATGACGACAAAACGGACGATGATAAAGTTTCACTGATGACGATACATGCGGCGAAAGGGTTGGAGTTCCCTGCAGTTTATGTAGTCGGACTCGAAGAAAATCTTTTTCCGTCGCAGATGTCGATGGACTCACGCGAAGACCTGGAAGAGGAGCGCAGATTATTTTATGTTGCAATCACCAGAGCTGAAAAAAGATTAACGATCAGTTATGCGAATTCCCGTTATCGCTGGGGTAACCTGATCGCATGCGAACCAAGCAGGTTCATCGAGGAAATTGATCCTGAGTTTATTGAAGAAACAGGGATTCGCAATCACCGCTCATCACCACATTTCGACGATCATTCACAGGAACGATGGGATCAACGTGGCAATTCTACTGCATCAATGCATATAGCATACAAGAAAGTTTCAACGCCGACGAATCTGAAGAAGATGAATTCGTCAGACATTCAGAATTTCGAAGGCGATGACACATCCGGAATCCAGGCCGGGATGGAAGTGGAGCATGCGAAATTCGGATTGGGAAAAGTTCTGATTGTAGAAGGCAATCCGGGCGACCTGAAGGCAACGGTGTTTTTCCACGGGTTTGGGAATAAACAATTGTTATTGAAATTCGCCAAATTGAAAATTGTTGGTTAATCTGTATTTCCGATTTGCCGGGACATTTTGTAGGGACGCATTGCAATGCGTCCCTACAAAATGTCCCGGCAAATCGAAAATTGCAATGCGTCACAACAATGCGTCCCTACAAAATGTCCCTGTTAATCTGGAATACTGGAATACTGGAATACTGGAATTTTGGAATATTGGAATTCCAATATTCCAGTATTCCAGGTTCCGCAACCAAAATCCACAAATAATACGAAAAAACCCTTTTCTTTCGGTTTAATTATCTTACATTTGCCCCATATAGATTTTTAATCGGGCGAATACCTCTGTTTTCATTGAAATTATAATCGCTCAACAACACCTAAATGGCATTAAGAAAAAAAACTACACACGAGCCTCGCGTTTTTGCGCCGGTTCATGAACTTGAGTATAACACTCAACGCGGGAAAATGTTGATTTCCGAATACGGAAGAAACGTTCAGAAGATGGTCGTATTGGCCATGAAGATTGAAGACCGTGAAAAGAGAACCAAGGCTGCGCACAATATTGTGAATGTAATGGCATTGCTGAATCCGCAGGTTCGCGAATTGTCCGATTACAAACAAAAGCTTTGGGATCATCTGATCATAATTTCCGATTTCAAACTGGACGTGGACGGACCATATCCGCCGCCTTCAAAAGATGTTATCAAGGCGAAACCAAAACCGCTGGCTTATCCTCACAGTGATATTAAGTATAAATATTACGGAAAGGTGATGCAGGATATGATCAGGCAGATAGCAACATTGCCTGAAGGAGAAAACAAAAATAAGATCACACAAAATCTCGCGAACTTTATGAAGATGTCTTATCTGACATGGAATAAAGACACGGTGGATGACACGACCATATTCAAGCACCTCGACGAACTTTCGAAGGGTGAGATGAAGGTTGATGAAACGGTTCGACTGAATCATACGGCCGAAATACTTGCGATGAATAAAGAGAAATTGCAAAGAGAAAACGCTGCCCGCAATAAGGCACGTGGAAATAACAAGAAAAATATAAGACGTAAGAAATAAGCATGAATAATTTCCGCTATTCTCCCGAGCCGGAACCGCATAAATTAAGGACGAAAAATATCCTTGCTTCGAACCCTGACGTTCGTAAATTAATAGGCAAAAATCCACTCACAATTTTTCCATTGCTTTTCCTGGTGATCAGCATGGTTGTGATTTCATATTTTCTGAGAGACAGTGCATGGTGGGTGATTTTATTGGTTGCATACACATATGGAGCGTTAGCAAATCACGCGCTCTTCGTAATGATTCACGAATGTTCGCATAACCTGTTATTCAAAGGCAAGACATTAAATTTTCTGGCATCTATTACCGCAAATCTTCCGCATGTATTACCAAGCGCTGTTTCATTTACGCGTTATCACCGCATGCATCACGTTCACCAGGGTAACCACGAACTCGATGCCGATCTGCCGGATTTCTGGGAAGCACGCGTATTCGGAAATAATGCTTTCAGCAAAGCGATGTGGTTGTTGCTTTTTCCGGTATTCCAGGTGAGAAGAACTTTTCGTTTGAAAAATATTAAACCGGTCGACGGATGGATCATTACCAACTGGGTAATTCAGGCGGCATTCGATGTAGCGATCTGGGTATTCTTCGGTCCGAAAGCTTTAATGTTCATGTTGATCAGTTTCTTCTTCTCTGTCGGATTGCATCCCCTTGGAGCAAGATGGATACAGGAACACTATCTCGTACTTGATGAGAATCAGGAAACAGCCAGTTACTATGGTCCCCTCAATTTGCTTTCATTCAATGTTGGCTATCATAACGAGCATCATGACTTTCCTTCAATTCCGTGGAATAAACTTCCGGAGTTGAAATCGGCTGCACCTAAATATTATGATACATTAAAGTCGCATGCATCGTGGACGAAGTTGTTTTTCCGTTTTTTGTTTGATAAGAATATTACACTTCATTCAAGAATTCTAAGAGACGAGAAAGCGAAAGAGAAGAAGGTTCATATTGAAACTGTGGAAGCAGTGGAGGATGGGTCGATTAAGTACTACTGATTTAATTAAAAATTAAAAATTGGGGCGCGAATGGAATTATTCGCGCCTTTTTTTATCTTTAATTTTCAATTTAATAAGTCTTGTTATGAAAACACATGTAATTATTTTCTTAATGACCTTTGTTTTTTTTAAATCGAATGGTCAAATGTGCGGGATTGTTGATTCAAGTAATTCTTCACAATGGCATATAAGAAACAAACTAGATCTAAATAATCTGTATTTTAATAACAGTTCATGTACATTCCTGATCCATCCGCCTTGTGCAGATAGTATTTATCTTAATTTTGTTGAATTCAGATCGGAGTATTTGCATGATTCCATATCTATTTTTGACGGGACTTCGATTAATGATCCTTTACTTTTAACGCATTCGGGTTTAACTATTCCTCCATCTGTAGTCGCAACATCGGGATCCATGTTTCTTGTTTGGAATTCTGATTCAGTTATTGCGGATTCCGGATTCGTCGCTACCTGGAATTCAAAGAATAATAATCTTAATTCTTGTAATTGTTATCCGACGGGTTTAATAAATTGTTGTGGTATTAGTATTTCCCGTGTAAAGATTAATCAGATAACATCGCCAATAAATTCCTTGGATATCAGTTCCGGTGTTGAATATTATTCGGATAAAACCTGTGAGAATTCTATAACATTTTTTCCAAACTCAGATTATCTTTTCAATATTTATACAACCTTGTATAATCAACAGCTAAAAACGTGGATTGATTTTGATAATAATGGTTCATTTGATCCGGTTAATGAGATGATTTTAGATTCGAATTTTACTGATTCAATTTCATTCATAAAGAACTTCGATTCCTTATCGATTCCATTTAACGGACAGACGGTGAGAATGAGAATTAGTACTGATATGCCCGGAATAGGAGGTCCATGTTCAAATGTGCTATTTGGTGAGGTTGAAGACTATTCCGTATCATTCAGCTTGATTATTCCTTCTAACATTGATGAAATAGAGAGTAATCATCTCTTGCATATTTACCAAAATCCGGTGAGTGATAATTTATATTTTGAATTAAATTCAGCACATACTAACTTGAAAGTTAATATTTATAATAGTTTGGGTCTCCTTGTATCCGGTAATAACTTTTATAAAACGGATTCCGATTCAAAATTTAATCTAGATGTATCTGCGTTTCCTGATGGCATTTATCATCTGGTAGTTTATGATGCTGATAAACGGGAAGAAGTTAAATTTGTTAAAATGCAAAGGTGATTTTCTTGTAAAAAAAACCACCGAACCTTTCGGTCCGGCGGTACAAAAAACTCCCCGGGGAGTTTTATTATTTAGCGTACAGACCGTACACTAATTCATTTAGAATTTAAAATTGAATCCGAGTTTGTAAGAAAATGTATTCACCTGAGCAAAATTGTATTCCGCTCCGATTCTGACGAATGAAAGTTGTGTATTAACACCAACCATGCTTTGAACTCCCCAGATGTTTTCATCTTTCAGATCAACCACATCTGTTTTTTCATGGGCATGTGATAAGTAAGTTGAGATTCCCGCATATGGTGAAATAAATGCCCAGTTGGAAATCACCCTGAATTTTTTGCTCGCTAAGACATCGGCACCATAAACATTCAGATCTAAATCGTCCGGACCATACAACATGCTGAAGGTTGCCCGTGCTGACACTGCCCAGTTTTTTACAGTATCATTCAAGAAATTATGCTGAAGCTGTCCGCCTATCACTCCATAATTTGCACCCGGTCTTTCACTCCAGTAAATTCCTATGTCTGTTTTATTAGAAATACCTGCTCTCAATGAAAGTCCGGGAAAAGGCAATTCTTCGCCACCTATCAGCCAATGCTCGGAATCAGGATGTACAAATGTGTTATTCCAAGCCTCAGTAGATTCGTCAATTTTAGTATTCCATTGTAGAACGGAAATTTCAAAGCGACCGGCACCCATAGGTTTTGCATCGTTAAGAGAACGGAAATAAGTGACCATTCCGCCTTCTCCGGCAAATTGATGCCATGCTTCCTGAGTCAGGGACGGATCGATCTGGAATGAACATTCTCTCCACTTATCGCTTACATGTAATTTGGGTCCGTGCGCCATTGAATTGTTTAAAATTAAAACTGCCATTAAAGCCAATGAAATAAATCTGATGTTTTTCATGATTGTTGTGTTTTTGATTTTTTGAGTTTTTTGTTTGAAATTATTGGGCAAAAGAACATCAGCAGGCAGGCTTAATCGCCTCATCTTATAAGTTGGGACTACAAAATTTGCGATTGTATATTAATGAAAATCAAGTGGTTGGTAAGTTGAGACTAAATTACACGCAATTAATCCGTGTAATCGGTCGTACAGGAAATCGAGAATTGACGAAACAGATTTATATTATTGACTTCTGAAAATTAGATCGGGATAACCCTGAAAGGGTGAAATGATAAAGACCTTGTCTGTTATTTACAAGATTCTGGTAAAAGTTCTAGTTCGCCCTGGCTAATTTCTATCAACTTTCACCCATTTCCTTAAATTCCCATTTCCAACAATAAAGTACATACCACCTGGATATTGCTTTATCGCCTCTTCACTTTCTTTTACATTTTTAAAAATTCCAAATGTTTTGCCAGTGACATCTCTTATTTCAACCGGATTATTTTCGGAAATTTCTGGAATCGGATTGATCTTTTTTCGGTAAAGCTGGTTTGACTGCAACATCGAATACGGTGTCCATATCATCCCGACCAGAACATTCCCCTGTACATTTAAAGAAGTATAATGGTTGTCGGTATAAGTACTGCAGTTGCAGGCCGGACATACATAATTTGGATTTTCGAAAGCACTCACAAAATTCTTTTCAACCGAATACATATTTCCGGATGGGAAAGTGGTTCCGTTCAGGTAATCGCCGAGGTAATTGTTCGGTGCTGCAGTCGAATTGCAATTTGCGAATGACGAACTCTCCGCATTTAATTTGACGAATAGTTTGGTCCCGGGTTTTGAAAACTGGTCTGATATGTAATGCATCAGTTTACAACGAAGATTAAATGCACCGGAAGCGTTATTCGTGTAAGCAGGAAAAACGACCCGGTCAATGAGCGGATCCGCCTCCGTTATCTGATCTATGGATGTCCAGCCCTGCAACTTGAAAAGATCCGTCGGAAGAAATTCTGCATCAATAAACCGTATACAAGTAGAATTGCATTTTATAAATTGAAGTACTTTAAGAATGTCTTTGAAATTTTCAAAGTCATGTTGCATGTTTGCCATGGATGAGGTTGTATTCCAGTATGGATAATCAATATAGAATGCGTCAAACCTGCTACTGCAATTTTTGCGGTTGCTTAGTAATTCAGATTCCATAAATCGTGTTACACTGAGAAAGAAGGTAATGATGGCTGTTCGTTTTTTATCTGAGCCGGACAGGTTTGGAGCATTGATCACTGAATTTAAATGATCGGGATCAATGATCAGGTTTGAAACATAGCATCTTTTATCAAATGAAGATGCATTATTCAAAAACGCATTTGACTGAAATAGCGCTGTCGTACTTCCGCAGACACCAATCTGAATGTCGGGATTGATGCCTCGGATATCGCCGAGTAAATGACTAAGCGCCGATTCTTTTACAGCATCGCCGAATATCCCTGCATTTTCGAGATCGCGTAAAATTACATAGCCGATATAATCTGCCGATATGTAATTAATAAGGTCGGATTCAAGTCCGCTTACATGACCATTCGCAATGTCATTTACAATAAGATCTGCACAATCGACTGTGAGAGACCTTAGTAAAGAGTTGCCGGCTACTATGGGCGGAGGTGCCGGTTGGTGAGGTAAGGTCTGACTGCCGGCTGTGAAAGCGATTGACAGCGCAGCAATTAAGAAGGGTAGATTTTTTTTCATGTTAATTTTTTTTTCAAAGGTCAGACCTCAAAACGACTTTTGCATCCAATAGAATAAGGTGATTTTAATAAACATCTTATGTTTATATTTAATGTGAATAGCGCATGATTTGAAGCGCTTTTACTTATAATATTATCCCATGATAAATAGTTTTGAAGTCACAGGCGGACTCGAGTTAAACGGAGAAATCGTTCCACAGGGCGCCAAGAATGAGGCATTGCAAATTCTTTGCGCGACGCTGCTTACGTCGGAAAAAGTTGTTATCCGAAATATTCCTGATATACGAGATGTAAATAAACTGATCGAATTGTTGATTCACCTCGGTGTAAAGGTGCATCAGACCGGAGTTTTGAAAGGAGAGTTTACCTTCCAGGCTGACGAGGTTAAACTCGATTATATAGATCATCCTGACTTTAAGAAACAGGCTCGTGAACTGCGCGGGTCTATTATGATCGTTGGTCCGCTTCTGGCCCGCTTCGGTCGTGCGCGTATACCTAAACCGGGAGGCGATAAGATCGGTCGTCGCAGATTAGATACCCACTTTATCGGATTTCAGAGTCTGGGCGCGGCATTCGAGTTTAACGACCAGGATAACTTTTATACGGTTAAGGCGAAGAAGCTTAAGGGAGCATACATGCTTCTTGATGAAGCATCCGTAACAGGAACGGCTAACATTATCATGGCTGCCGTACTTGCCGAGGGAACGACTACAATATATAATGCTGCCTGCGAGCCATACATACAGCAGCTATGCAACATGCTTAACCGCATGGGTGCGAAGATTTCCGGCATCAGCTCGAACCTGTTGACGATCGAAGGAGTTGCATCATTAAAAGGTACGGAGCATAAGTTACTGCCCGATATGATTGAGATCGGTTCGTTTATCGGACTGGCCGCAATGACGAAGTCGGAGATTACGATTAAAGAAGTTGGTTATGATCATCTCGGAATTATTCCGGATGTATTTCGAAGGTTAGGAATTCAAATGGAGAGAAGGGGAGAGGACCTTTTCATTCCCCGCCAGGATCAATACGAAATCGAGTCGTTCATCGACGGATCCATTCTCACGGTTTCAGATGCGATCTGGCCCGGATTCACTCCCGATTTATTAAGTGTTATTTTAGTTACCGCTACGCAGGCACTGGGAACGGTGCTCATACATCAGAAAATGTTCGAGTCACGCCTGTTCTTCGTCGATAAACTCATTGACATGGGTGCGCAGATTATTTTATGTGATCCGCATCGTGCTACGGTGATCGGACTGAACAGAAAGTTTCCGTTACGTGCGATACAAATGACTTCACCTGATATTCGTGCCGGAGTAGCGCTTTTAATTGCTGCCATGTCGGCGAAGGGTAAGAGTGTGATTCATAATATTGAGCAGATTGATCGCGGGTATCAGCGGATAGATGAGCGGTTGAATCATATTGGGGCTCAGATTGTGAGGATTTAATTAGTAATTATTCCAAAGAGATCCCTTTGAGAAAAATTAAAAATTAAGTTGGCTTCGGCGTTTACACTTTCACTTACACTTTGACTTACACTACACTTTTACTAAACACCTGCACTTACAATTAAAAAATTACTTCTGCAGAACTAAGCTGAATTAGCAGAGTAAAATTCAATTTCCTCCGTTTACTTTATTTATTTTGACCAAATAAGAAACAAAAAAGTTTCCATTAAGAACCTTTTTGGGAATTGCGAAATTCATCGGTATTCGCAAAACCTAACCTTTCGACGGATATGTCGGAACGCATAATATTCCAATATTAAGATTTAATAATTTTTTGATTACATTTATAAAAAGATTGACATGAGGGTATATCTTCTACTATCTATTATCTTTTTATTTTCGATTTGTGTTCGAGCGCAAAACCTTGTGCCCAACCCGAGTTTTGAAGATACTGTTTTTTGTCCTACTGGGTTATCAGAAATTTATTTTTCGGATGGTTGGACTTCATTTACTGAGTCAGTAGATTTTTTTAGTGCATGTGGCAATTCTACCACTGGAGTTCCTGAAAATGCATTGGGGTACCAATTAGCTGCATCAGGCCAATCTTATGCTGGGTTAATAGTCTGTGGTCCATTGGCCTCTGTTAATGCAAGAGAATTTGCAGGAATAGAAATGCTGGATTCACTACAGATAGGGCAAAAGTATTACGCATCGCTTAAAGTTGTTCTATCTGACCCTCGTGGGTTTCACAATTGTGCAAGTAATAATATAGGACTTCGATTTACGAATCAATTGTTTAATGAGCCTGAAGGTTCAGCATTACTGATAAATAATTTACCGCAAATTTTCACGAATAGTATAATTGATGATAGTATTGTTTGGCAGACAATTTCAGGATCTTTTATTGCAGATTCAAATTATAAATTTGTAATGATAGGCAACTTCTTTGAGGATGCTTTGACTGATACATTTCATTGTGTTACCGGAGGAGCATATTATTTTATAGATGATATTTGTGTTTCATTAGATTCAAATTTTTGTTACAATTTTAATTCAATTGAAAAATCACTCCAAGAAACTATTTCAGTATATCCAAATCCATTTGAAGATATTTTAATATGTAAATCAAATCAATTATTCAATAAATTAATTATTAGAACTATTTTAGGGGCAGTTGTTTGTAATTTGGATTTTGAATCAACTAATTTGTATTCAATGAAATTAACTGATGAAATTAAGAATGGGCTATATCTGCTTGAACTTTATCAACTTAATAATGAAAAAATAATAGTAAAAAAAATAGTTGTAAACCATAAATAAAATGAATATGAAAAACTATCTATTTCTATCAAACATCATGTTCTTGTTAATTCCCAGTATTTTATTAGGACAAGCAACTAGTACAACTCATACTGGGACAAGCGGTAAGTGGCTGACTTTTTCAAACAGGTTAAAAATAGATTTTATATCTTAACCTTAACGAAAAAGTCTATGAAAAAGCC
>CAZAON010000418.1:0-21633 GCA_964486655.1 uncultured Flavobacteriales bacterium | reverse complement strand
GGTCCCATGTTGCAGCTTCCTGTAAAGCTTGCACCCACTTCCACAATTAATTTTCCGGTCACAATATCGCCCGAAATTTTGGAAGATGCCTTTAAAAATAATAATTCGCTTATCGTAGTCTTGCCTTTTACAATTCCGGATATATCGGCATTCTGACAATTGATATCTCCTTCAACCACTCCGGTAGATCCAACCACCACTTTAGCTTTCGATTGAACGTTCCCGACAATTGTACCGTCGATGCGTATATCTCCATTCGAACTGATATCTCCTTCTATTCTGGTTCCCGAACCAATAAGATTTATCGACGACGCAGCAGCAGTATTCTTGCTATTAGGATTAGTGGTTTCTTTCTCTGTTTTGTTAAACATACCTTTTCGAATTACTTAACCGGGCACTGAAGACGATTTGAGGTAAAAAACACATGCCAAATCAACTCATTTAACTCTATCAGGCCCAGTCCTGTTTATGACTTATTTGATCTTCTTCTTTTGAAGAATTACAAATATAATTCAAAATCAAAGCAAGACACTTTTACTTATTAACAACTTCAAATTAGCTACAGAATTGGATAATATATTATCAATTATTGTTAATTTCTATCAATTGTAAGCTATTTGCCTGATTAATTTTATCAAAAATACAATCTCTTACTGATAAAAGTTCCTGTAAAAGTCCTCGTACAAATCTGTCTTCTTCTGCCCTAACAATGTCGGAAGATTATTCGCAGAGATTGAAAAAAGTTTGTACGCATCATGATTCACATTTCCAAAAATGTTGTCATTATCATATATCGTAGTCGAGTACTGCAATGCATCCGCTTTGTTCGGGAATGTCTTAACAATAAAAATCTTGTACCGGTGATCAAACAGAAAATCCTGTATGCTTAACGACTTTGAAGTAAAGTTAACTGAGTTGAAATCGGTCATTCTGTTTTTTAATCTTTCAGGATCGAGCGGACCGCCAATATTCTGGAAGATAAGAACAACAAAATGTGTTGTATCCGGCATGTAAGTAAATATCTTCTGATTGGCGGCTGAAGTTACATCACCTGAAATCGGAACGGGAGCTTCGCCAACTGAAGGCGGAACGTTTTTCGTATCATGAATGTAATCCAGGATTTCCTGGGCGACATCTTTAATGGAATCATTCGGATAATTACGAACGATGTCATTTAATGATGCTTCGAAATTCGGCAGCGACTGTGTGCGGCCAATCGAAAGTGTTTTGAGTAACTCGAATTTCGGGGTTAAATTGTTTTGAGGAAATTGAACATCAGCCTGACCTTTTCGCGCAATCACAGTGCTATACTCGGCATTCAGGTATTTTCTATATGTGTCTTCGTAAAATAATTCCAGATCCGATTTCTTCTTTGCTTTATCGGCCAGGTAATTCGGATTGCGGATAATTTCAGCATACTCCGTCTCACCATGTTCATTCAAAATAAGATTCTTGTAATAATCCGATTTCGTCATGTTGCCCAGAGTGGCATACGTTCTGTATAACTGAAAATAACACTGAAGTTGATACTTGCATGTAGGATACCGGCGCAGCAACTCTTCAAAAGTCTCTGTTGAAGCCTTCAGATCCTTTAACTGTTCTTTATAGATGAGTCCGATGTTATAATACGCATCGATAATTTTCCCTTTCGATTTCTCCAGCGCTTCCGCATCGACAGGAATACTCTTCATCATCTTTTCGCGTTTACTCATTTGAATCGCGGCTGTACTATCCGGACCTGTTTCTGTAATCCGCTCAATGATGACTTCCTCTTCGGGATTTTGTAAGATGGACTCTTTCTTTATTCTTCTCCAGTTGTCTTCAAGTTTTCTCTGACCGAACTTTTTTACGAATTCATTAAATCCGAAACTGATTGCCTGTGAGTTGTAAAAATACCATGTTGAGCCTCCACCCTGATTCATGATGTTAGGATCGGATCTCTGGTTCGGATCGAAAATCTGGTTTGAAGGAAGTGCCGCTTCTTTTTCTTTTCTGATTCGCTCTTCTTCGGCTTCGAGGGATTCGTTAATTATCCGCGATCTCTCACCCGGACTAAGTTTTGCCAGTTGCTGCAAACTGTCTTCATTCTCAATCGTCCTCATATACTTGACAAGCTTGGTGAGGCTGTTTCGAAGAGTAAGAATTTCAGTATAGTCGGGGTGATCGTTGGTAAGATTGGCAACTGTGCTGTCGTAATATGCCTGAGCGGTTCTGTAATCAGGAACCTTCATTTCAATTTTACCCAATTCAAGATAAGAGAGCGCTTTCTGATTCGTGTTCGTTGTACTTGCACGAATGGACATGTTCAGATAACGGATTTGTTCGTCTTCACTTCCTTCGTTTTTTGCAAGTCCGGCCAATGCATAATAAATTTGATCCAGGAACTCCTTATTCTTCGGATCCTTTTCCATCTTCTTTAGCTCCTTGCGAACGGTTTCACTGCTACCGGAAGAAGAATCATAACAACGTGCCCTGTTCAATCGAGCATTGAATGACATCTCATAAGGCGCGTTCATCTTTACAACTTTTGTGTAAAGATCAAATGCCTGTTTGAACTCATTCTTTTGCTGATGTAATTGCGCGAGAATAAAAAGGTAACGGATTTTCTTTTCTCTGTCTTTTACCTGGGCTGCCGCTTTTGTTAGAAACTCAGCCGCCTTTTCATAATTCTTCGTCTGCAAATGATAATCAGCGTTTACGGCATTTAGCTCCCACAGATCTTTTTTCGGAAAATCACTTTGGTTTCTCAGGTAGTCGAGTTTACTTTCTGTTTCTCTCAGCTGCGTTAGTTCGAGATATGTTTTTGCAATCCACAAAGAGGCAATATGGCGGCCTGTTTCTTTCTTGTACATTGTTTCGACGAAACGGAAAGTTTCCATAGCCTCGAAATAATCGTGTCTAAAAAACTGGCATTTACCATACAAAACCCAGTTTTCATCGAGCCATTTTTCCGATTCAGGTTTCTCATTACCTCTTTTGTCAATGATTGTATGTCTCTGAATAACGGTTGAAGTCCGCTTCATTGCATCCTCAAGCAGAGGGTATATTGCTTTGGCTTTAGTCGCATCGGCATATTGAAAAACGGAAAGAATCCGGTCATAATGGTCCACATGAGAAGCCGCCAGTTTATCCTGAGCCTCTTCAAGCTTTAGTCCGGCATTGTAATAGCCATTATAATGGGCAGACAGGTTATGGCCGGTTCGGTTGATAAACCCATCCTTCGTATTTGAACAGGAAACCCACAACAGGCAGCAAAAAGCCACAAAAATGCCATTACGTAAAACCCTAAAAGCCGTAGAAATCATTGAATTTCAATAACTGCAAATTTGCGAAAATATTTTGATTTTTTGGGGATTCTATGTAGGATTTTGGACCATGGAAAGACTCGGGCTTAGGGCTCAGGGCTTAAGGCTCAAGACAAACTTCGACTAATTTAACGTTACTTTTAGAACATTGTTCCCTGAAAATTTTCTTGAACCAATATTCATTTTTCATTATTCAATCTTCAATCAAAAAGAGATAAACTGCTGCGGATCGATCGGATTCCCATTCAGCCAAAGTTCAAAATGCAAATGCGGACCCTCGCTAAGTTCTCCCGAGTTTCCGATGATGGCAATTACCTCGCCTGCTTTTACAAAGTCACCTGCTTTTTTAAGTAAGGCCGAATTGTGTTTATACATGGAAAAAAAATTATTCGAATGCTGTATCCCAATAACGTAACCCGTTTCAGAAGTAAAGTTCGAAAACAACACGGTACCATCGAGTGTCGCTTTTATCGGCTTGTTTGATTCGGCAACGACATCAATGCCGTAATGTTTTTTTACAGCGTCAAACCTGCTGGTAACTGTTCCTTTTACCGGTGAAAAAAACAAAAAACTGTTCGCGCTGTTCTGATTTTGATTCGGCGAATTTGCATCCTGCGATTCGATGAACTCTCTCAGTTCAGCGTCTTCGGGTGATTTATTCAGCCTGTGAATTGTATCATACCTGTTCGCTTTATCGGCCGAATGCATTTCAGGCACCATGGAAGCTTTGCCGTTTACGACATTGCGGATGTTATCAATAAACATGTCACGGGCCTTCAGTTTCTGCTCCATCGAATCGGTTTTCATTACCAGGTTATAAACCCTCCATTGTGTCTTAAGGTCGGCATACCCCGGAATGTATTCACGCAAACCGGTAAACGCTATCAGAAAAGTTGTAAGTGTAATGAGCAGAATAACTGCGATTCCCGTTGCGACAAAAACATTCAGCGGCCGAAGATTAAAAGAAGCCTTCTCCTCCAATGTTTCATTATTCATGATAACAAGGCGGTAGCGGTTTTTTAGACGACGGAAGAAGTTTTTTCTGGACTCGGCCATTTCACAAAGATAACCAAATCAATTACGAATGACGAATTACGGATTACGAATAGAATTATCAAATTAGTCAATTTTAAATATGGTGTCAGGCTTTGGATCAAATCAAAGCATGATTAAATATTGGCAATTGATAATTAAAGAATTTCATTAGTAATTCGTCATTCGTAATTCGTAATTTTACAACGTGCATTTCCTTTCAATTTTAAGCAAGCCCTTAGCCGCCTATACTGCCCGCCAGACCCGTTTCTGGAGCCGGAATGCCGTGTTGATGCAGCAACGCATTTTCGAACAACTGATAAACAGCGGGAAGAATACTTTATTTGGAAAGGATCACTGGCTTACTTCGGTAAAATCGTATGAAGCATTTCGTGAGCAGGTTCCTGTTCGCGATTATGAATCATCGAGAAAGTACATTGAGAAAGTAATGAATGGAGAAGAAGATATTCTCTGGCCGGAAAAGCCACTCTATCTTTCGAAGACATCCGGTACTACATCGGGTGTGAAATATATTCCGATTACGCGCGCGTCAATGCCGAATCACATTAACTCGACGCGTAATGCCCTGCTGAGTTATATTCATGAAACCGGAAACGCCTCTTTTCTGTCAGGTAAAATGATTTTCATTTCGGGTAGTCCGGCCCTGGAAACGATTAATGGAATTCCTGTCGGCAGGCTCTCCGGAATCGTCAATCATCATGTGCCGCAATATCTTCGTCGCAATCAACTGCCGACTTATCCGACTAATTGCATCGAAGACTGGGAGACGAAAGTGGATGCGATTGTCAATGAAACGATCGGACAAAACATGACTCTCATCAGCGGGATTCCGCCCTGGGTGCAGATGTATTTCGACAAACTCTCCGCGAAGAGCGGCAAGAAAATAAAAGACCTTTTTCCGAATTTCAATTTGTTTGTGTATGGCGGAGTGAATTACGAACCTTACAGGAAGAAACTGGAAGAGAGTATCGGCAAAAAAGTTGACAGCATTGAATTGTATCCGGCCAGCGAAGGTTTCATCGCATACCAGGACAAACAAAATGATTCGTCATTACTGCTGATGGTGAATGCGGGAATATTTTATGAATTCATTCCGGCCAATGAATACTTCAATGCGAATCCGACACGCATCTCGTTGAAAGATGTTGAACCCGGAGTGAACTATGCAATCATCATAAATTCGAATGCCGGATTATGGGGATACAGTCTGGGCGACACCATAAAGTTTGTTTCTATAAATCCGTACCGGATCATTGTTACCGGACGTATCAAACATTTCATTTCCGCATTCGGCGAACATGTAATCGCGGAGGAAGTGGAGAAAGCATTATTACAGGCCGCACAGCAACAACATGCGGAAGTTGTTGAGTTCACCGTTGCTCCGCAGGTAGCGCCTGCCGACGGATTACCCTATCACGAATGGTTTATTGAGTTTCATAAATTACCCGATGATCTCGAACGCTTTCGGCTTGCCATAGACGACAGCCTGCAGAGACAAAATATTTATTATTCTGATCTGATTAAGGGGCATGTGTTACAACCACTAAAAATTCAATTGCTTCGGAAAAATTCTTTTATCGATTACATGCGTTCGCATGGGAAATTAGGCGGACAGAATAAAGTGCCGAGACTGGCGAATGACAGGTTGCTGGCCGACGGGCTGGAGAAGTATGCGACTCATTCACCAAAAATATAAACACTTTAATTCAGAAGTGCCCGCTTCATTTCATTTCTGATAAATTAACCAGGCATTTTATTTTTTGATTTCACTTCTTCGCTATTTTCTTTGTGATTATTTGTTTCGATGTTCTGATTACAACAAAATAGATACCCTTTGCGTGGTCAGATAAATTGATTTGTAATTGTTGTGTCTTCAAATCAGTTCTATTGAAAATTAATTCACCCGTTGTTTTGAATATTTCTATTTGCTTTATCGCTTCATTTGAAATAAGTGTAAATACGTCCTGAACAGGATTTGGAAAAATTTCAATCCGTTCATCAACAATTTCATTCATGTTCAAAAGCACACATGAACTGTCAATAAAGTTTTTAAAATAATTATATACTCCGCATCTTGAAAGGAATGGAGGAGGATAAATACAATTTATAGTATCGTTTGAAACAGAACACGGTGGATGGTAAATCATTGGACTAAATGAACTCCATTGTCCGCCTGTATCCGGCGTAAATAATAAGTTCTTTTCAAAACCAAACATCCAGGCCCGAAAACCATCTCCCGGGAAACTGTATAAATAATATTTATTGCCACACTCAAACATTCCCTGATAGTGGGTTATCAGATTGTGAAACCACTTCGTCCAGGTAGCTCCTGCGTCGGTAGAATAAATTAAACCTGATTCGTAATAATGCATAAACATGATCAAAGTATCACCATTAAGATGCTGCAAATTATTTATGGACCTTAAAAAATCAGCGTTGACCAATTGGGCATTGCTTGCACTAAAGTGATTCGTATCTAAAGTCCAGGTTTGTCCCCTGTCAATGCTTTTATAAAGATTTGTCGGGAAACCGATAGTACTCCTTCCAACAATTGTGAACCACAGATCAGGCCTAATAATGTCGAAGTCTCTGATATAATCGGCTGTATCCAGTGTTGTAAAATTGTATAACGGTGTCAGGATCGAATTAGAGTAAACATATAAGTCCCTTTTTCCAGCAACAATGGTTGTATCAATGTTCAATTCATAATAAGTAGAATCACAAACATTTAATTCTCGTTGCGCGAGTGATTGAAAAGGCAACACGTAACACAGACTAATAAAAAGTATGATAAAAAGTCGAGAAAGATGCATTTCCATATTTGCCATGCTTTAACGTTTCGTTTTACCTGCGAACGCTTCCGGCTAAGTTACTTAAATATTGACAAAGGAGGGTCTTAATTGCATCCGGAGATCATATTCAATTAATCTTTTAACGGGTTTCAAATGTTTTGTATTCGACTAAGAACTATCGTTTTTCTCCCGCCAAAAACCTTACCTTTGCAATTCTCTATGGAGAAATCCAAAAACATAGCAATTTTAGGCTCGACAGGATCGATTGGCACACAGGCATTGGATGTGATCCGCCAGCATAAAGACCATTTCACCGTCGAAGTACTAACATCGAACAACAACTGGGAACTTCTCGTTCAGCAGGCCCGTGAATTTTTTCCAAATGCGATTGTCGTTGGCGAAGAGAAAAATTACGATAAGGTAAAATCCGCTCTCAGCGATTTGCCCGTAAAAGTTTTCTCCGGACAGGAATCACTTGCATCGATAGTAGAAATGGATACGATCGATGTTGTGCTGACGGCACTTGTCGGTTATGCCGGATTGAAACCTACGCTGAATGCCATTCGTTCCGGAAAGCACATTGCTCTTGCAAATAAAGAAACACTCGTTGTCGCCGGTGAACTGGTAACAAAACTTGCGGCGGAGAATAGAGTAAACATCCTTCCCGTTGATTCTGAACATTCGGCGATCTTCCAATGTCTCGCGGGAGAATTGCATAATCCGATCGAGAAAATCTATCTCACTGCATCGGGCGGACCGTTTCGCGGAAAAGATAAAAATTTTCTGAGCACGGTAAAGAAAGAGCAGGCGTTAAAACATCCGAACTGGGACATGGGTGCGAAGATTACGATTGACTCGGCCACATTGATGAACAAGGGTCTGGAGATGATTGAAGCAAAATGGCTGTTCGGATTAACACCGGAACAGATAGACGTCATCGTTCATCCGCAGAGTATCATTCACAGCATCGTTCAGTTCGAAGACGGTTCGATGAAGGCGCAGATGGGATTGCCGGACATGAAACTGCCGATTCAATACGCGCTTGCCTATCCTCAACGATTAAAATCAAACTTCCCTCGCTTCGATTTCACTAAATATCCGTCATTCACATTCGAAAAACCGGATAGCGAAACTTTCCGTAATCTCGCACTTGCAACAGAGGCGATGAAACGTGGTGGTAACATGCCATGTATCATCAATGCGGCAAACGAAATAGCGGTCGCGGCATTTCTGAAAGACCAGATCGGATTTTTAGAGATGAGCGAAGTAATTGAAGATTGTATGCAGAAAATAAATTATGTCGAACATCCGTCTTATGAAGATTATGTAACGACAGACAAGGAAACACGTAAAATGGCATCAGGTCTGATTCCGGCTTAAAAACTCAACTAAATAACACCTCCCAAATAAATGTCAGGATTAATCATGGCCGCCCAGCTAATACTTGGACTGGCAATTTTAGTAACACTTCACGAATTAGGACACTACCTCGCGGCACGCGCATTCGGCATTCGTGTCGAAAAATTTTATCTCTTCTTTGACGCCTGGGGATTTAAATTCTTCAGCATCAAAAGAGGAGACACCGAATATGGAATCGGCTGGCTGCCACTGGGCGGTTATGTGAAGATATCCGGAATGGTAGACGAAAGCCTCGATAAAGAAGCGATGAAACAACCACCGCAACCCTGGGAGTTTCGTTCAAAACCGGCCTGGCAGCGATTGATTGTAATGATTGCGGGAGTTACGATGAATGTAATTCTGGGAATCGCGATCTATTCGATGACACTTTTTCATTATCACAAAGATTATCTGAGTAATGCCGCTATTACAGATGGAATATACGCTTATGAACTTGGACAGAAAGTAGGATTACAGAATAACGACAAGATCACTGAAATTGACGGTAAACCTTTTGACCGTTTCGAAGATCTTCTTTCAACACGTGTTTTATTCGGAACCGAACTTACTGTTATCAGAAACGGGAAAGAAGTTAATGTTACAATTCCCGAAAGCTTTTACAAAGAAACCATGAAAGCCGGGCAGGGAAATTTTATCGCTCCTTACCAGTCAAGTTTAAAGGTTGACAGCATTATTCCGGGCAAGCCTGCTGAAGCGGCCGGACTGAAAAAAGGCGATCTTATATATGGATTTAACGGTGAACGTATTTTTTCTCTGGAAACATTCAACAAAAGAGTAAAAGCGAACAAGGGGAAGCCGGTCACCATGAAGATTCTTCGTAACAACGACACGTTAATGATTCAGCCTGTTGTGAGTGATTCGGGAATGCTCGGATTTGTGAATACGAATTACCTCGGCAGTTATAAGAAAGAACCTTACACCGCTTCTACGGCTTTAAAATTCGGAACATCAGATGCGTTTGAGGCTGTTACTTCAAACCTGAAAGGACTGAAGCAAATTTTCATTGGTAAAGAGAAAGCTTCGGAGTCGCTGCAGGGTCCGATCGGAATTGCCACGATTTATGGCGGACTTTGGAACTGGCCGCGCTTCTGGACAATCACCGGTTTATTGTCGATGGTGCTTGCGCTGATCAATATGCTTCCGATTCCCGCTCTGGATGGAGGGCATGCGTTCTTTCTGGTCATTGAGGCGTTGACGAAAAAGAAATTTTCCGATTCGTTTATGGAGAAGGCCCAGGTTGCAGGAATGATTTTACTTTTGTCACTTACCGTCTTCACGATAGGCAATGATATCTGGAAACATTTCCTGAAATGAAAAAAATAATTTTCGTCTGCTTTTTTTTGTTTGCGATAGCGGCAAAAGGATTCACGCCTGACTCGACAGTGTCGGAAAAGAACTATACTGTTCTCATTGTTCCGTATAACAGGTCCATGCATTTATCCGATTCCGATATTGACATTGCCATGGGTTCCGAAATGCAGATGCCCGAAATGCGCGCGACATTCAGGAAAGAACTGGTAAAATCGCTCAACAAAAAATTCGCCTCAGTCAGCGACTTCAATGAATCATCGCACGATTTTGTAAAAGACGATGAAGGAGGAGCCGATTATCTTTATCATTCTTTGCTCTATGAAGGTGATAGTATTTATCCGCTTAAGAATCCGAAACGCTTCGCCGTTAAGGACACCATTACAACGAAAGACATAAAGAAATTAAAGAAAGAATCGAAATATATAAATGTTCAGATCAACGACCAGTATCTGATTTCGGATCTCTCGAAAAAATATGATGCCGATTACATAATTTTTCTGAACGAGTTTGATATCAAGACACATTTTGACGACTGCCTTAATCTTGCTTTGCAAATTTACCGTCGCGATATAAAAGTGCATTATTCGATTTTCGACAAGAACGGCAAGCAGGTTTATGGAGACGTTGCCGTTGCTTACTTTGATTCAAATTCGAATGATGTGAATGAAATTTCGGAGAAGAATTTTCCGGTTATTTCTGAATATATTCTTGAGTCATTCAGGAAGGTAACGAAGTAGATATAAATAAAGGGCACCTCTAATAAATTTCACGATTTTTTGCATAAAGAGAATAATTCTCCGGATCGTAAATTGCTTATGATTACGATGATATTAGCGGTGATTTACAGGATTAATTTTTGAATTAATAAATTAATTTTAATATATGTTTAAAATCACGCGTGATAATTTCTAAAAAATAAAATCCGCGATTGAGTCTTCCGGTATTGAATTGCAGGGAATTGATACCTAAAGAGACAGTATCTGATGATTTGGCAAGCAGTAACCCGTTAATATCATATAAATTACAACCAACAGATTGTCCTTTAGGTGAAACAAAACGGATAGAAATTTGACTATCCTGTATCTTTGCACTGATATCTGTTAATTGATCTGGCACCTCTTTGTTACTATTTTGAAGGCCGGAAAGTTTTACTATCCAAAAATCTTCTCCTCCTAAATTACCGCCGACTTCCCCATCCGAAGATAATGTATAACCGGTGAGTACAATTCCTGAATCTCTAGTCTGCCTGATACACGTAAGGTGATCTTCATCGGTTCCACCAAAAGATTGTTCATTAATCAGATTACCAAAAATATCAATTTTGAATATCCAATAATCTGAAGTCAAAGTTGAGCCATGATGATTTGAAATATTACTATCATTAGAATTTGAATTTCCGCCTATATAAAAGCTACCATCAGATGAATTTATTATCTTATATCCGACATCCATACTGCTACCACCATAACTGTTTTGCCGTATTATGTTTCCATTTGAATTAATTTTAACTACCCATACATCACCTGAACCCAGAAAATGAGTGACATCTCCACTAAGGGAACTTGTTATTGCGGAGAAAATATATCCTGAATCAGCATTTTGAATAATTGAAGTTGCATTATCATAACCACCTCCACCATAAGTCTTTTGCCATTGAATATCACCAAGAGAATCAATCTTTACAATCCATGCATCATTAAGACCGTGATTATTGGTTACGTCTCCATCATTAGAAAATGTTACACCGGCAAAAATATAACCTTTATCAAAGGTTTTTATAATTGAACTTGCCCAATCGTTATCAGAACCACCAAAACACTTTTGCCATTCTAATGAACCCATTGAATCAATTTTGATAACCCAGGCATCAGTGGGGCCACCATGATAACCAAACACATTACCATCATTGGAAGAAGTAGTACCCGCAATAATAAATCCTTTGTCATCAGTTTGCTCAATTTCAGCCGCGCCGTCAGAATTGAATCCTCCATAACATTTTGACCAAATTATATTCCCGGAAAGATCTGTCTTTAATATCCAAAAATCAGGTTGAGTACCATGAATACCAACTACATCAAAATCATTTGAACCGCTTGAACCGCAAATAATAAATCCGGAGTCACCTGAAAGCTCCTTTATATCAGAAACAGTTTCATATTGAGACCCTCCTAAACATTTGGAAAAAATTTGATTTCCTGCGCTATCTAACTTTACAAACCACATATCAGTTACACCGTGGAGAGAGCATAAACTTGTATCATCTAGTCTGCCCACAACAGCATATTCATTTTTAATATCCTGAACAATTGAAAACGAATATTCATTATTAATTCCCCCAAAACTTTTTTCCCAATCGATAACATAAGGTTGGCAATAAACAGTACTACTTTTAAAATACGCTGATAATATTATACAAATAAATAAATTCAATAGCTTCATTGCTTAACAAATTTATATCCGTTACTATTGGATGATACTACGAAATACATTCCCGAAGGAATTGATTTTATATTTATTTGAACTTTATTACTTGTGACTTTAACAGTAAGCATCCGGCCAACTACATCTTGATATAATTTTCATTGCACATTATCCTTGCAGCTCTTATTTACCGGAATGATTATTAAAGATAGCAAAAATCAGGGTAACAGTCCTTCGAGTCGATTAGCTTTCCAGTCCGGTAAAACTCCCAAAATATTTTTCAACCATTGAAAAGGATCAATGCTTTTCAATTTACAGGGCCCACGAACGAATAAATCATCGCTGAGATTTGTGCATCGTCATAAGTACCGGCAAACAGATCATTTTTCTTTCCAAAGCAACCGGACTAATGGAATTTTCTACCGGGTTGTTGTCAATCTCAAGGGTGCCATTTGTTGCATAAGCCTTCAGCTTATCTCTAAAAATGATATCCGATTCCTCCGGTAACAATTCTTGGAGCGAAATCCAGATAATCCGATTCATAAAAAGAATCTTCAGTCGTTTCGACTTTTGCCAAATGGCTTTTGTTGATGACAAACATTAAAGCGCCGTTAATACCGGCAACCCAGCCCGATTCTCCAATTCTCCAGTTCCATCCGAATGTAATTCCGAGTGCCTGAGAATATTCGCCGTGAATTCTTTTTATACCGAGTGAATCAACAGCATAGGGTGTAAGTTCTGTATTTTCTGTACGAATAATCATTCCGCTTATTCCAAGTACCGCTTCTTTATTGCTGTGATAAGGAAGTTCAAACATGGTATAGGGATCAGAACCATTAAATGAAAGTGTGATATTCGCTCTTACAATTCCCAATTGTGTTAACCCAACACGCTGCATTGATCCGTCATGCGCCGTTGATTTATATTCGGGTCGTGAATACAACGCCGAAGCCTGGATACCGAGACATGCACCGCGCATCCTGATTACATCTGCAGCCAGCTCTACTTCGCCAATTGCGGCGTAATCAGTATTGATCGTATAACTCTTTCCGTTTTCATATTTGCTGATAAGCTCGGCTGCCTGATCACGGTTATTAGACATTGCTCCTCCTCTTACGCTCAGCTTGAACGGATTCCGTTCACGGAAAGTAACCTGTGAATATGCATTAATGCTTAGCAAGCAGATAACAAACAGGAGAATATTTATGCGTACTATTTTCGCCATAATAATTTTGAATGCCTGGCAGTATTTGCAGGGCCGGTATCTGATTAATAATTGTTCCTGAAATCCCTTAGCAGAAGGGGTAGCGAAGATAAAAAACTACTGTTATTTTCGCGCGACAATGTAAAATTTTTCCTGAAGAAAAATGTCAGGATAAATTTATTCATTTTCTCCCCCGAATCAGACATTGAAAGTGAAAGAGTTAATAGCTGCTACCGTAGTGCTTCTTCAGCTTTTCGACAACGGTGGCAACGGCCGGACAAATCATTGAATTCAGGTAGGTAATGGGAATTTTTCCGGCAATATCTCTCTGCTGCGTATGCGGATATTCGCGGCATGCATTGGGCCGGGCCGAATAAACAGAACAGTAGTTATCGCTTTTCAGGAATGGACAAGGCATGCTTTTGAATACATAATCACCGTCTTCATCAATCCGCAAATACCTGGTTGAAAACTCCGCCTCCCTCAATTTGAAATGCCTGGCCAGAGCCGCGATATCTCTGTTCTTAAGCATGGGTCCGGTCGTGGTGCAACAATTCGCGCACTTCAGGCAATCAATTTTTTCAAACGCCTCATCATGAAATTTATTCGTAACAATATCTAAATCTGCAGGCTTCGCTTTTCGAAGTTTATCGAGAAAAACTTTATTCTCTTTCTTCGTAAGCTTTGCGGCATTTAATATCTTTTCATATTCAGCTAAAAGAGGCATACTTAAATTTACGGAAAACAATATTGAATATTATCAATAATAATATTTCAATTCCCTTTTTTACGGAAAGGCTTTTTGTATTTTCTTCTGAATGGACCTTCTGACTTCACCTTCAATTCGGGATTCCATTCGGGCTGCTTGCCCATACTTTCCGGCAAAATGATTTTTTCCACCGTACGATCCATGAGTTTTTCTATCAGTGAAAATTTCTTCTGATCTCTTTCATTAACAAATGTAATCGCCTCGCCTTTTGCGGCAGCTCTTGCTGTTCTGCCGATGCGGTGAATATAATCTTCGGCATCACCGGGTACGTCATAGTTAACAACAAGAGCGATGTCTTCGATGTCAATTCCGCGTGATAATATATCGGTTGCTACGAGAATCTTGGTTGACTTATTTTTAAACGAAAGCAAAACGTTTTCGCGTTCCTCCTGCGTGAGATCGCTGTGAATTGCACGTGCAGGAAGTTTCAAATTTTTAAGTTCTCTCTCCAGTTCCTTTACCGCGACTTTTGTAGAAGCGAAAATCAGCACACTGTCTTTGTGTTTTTCGGTGATGATTTTTTTCAGCACTTCCTTCTTCTGATTTTCATAGAGAATAACCGCCTGTTGTAAAATTCCGGCTGCAGGCTGACTGATGGCAATACTAATTTCAACGGGAGTGCGCATGATTTTCTTTGCCAACTCGCGCATTCTTGGTGGCATCGTTGCGCTGAAGAGAAGATTCTGTCTTTTTGGAGGAATGAACTGAATGATGCGCAGAATATCATCGTAAAATCCCATGTCAAGCATCTTGTCGGCCTCATCGAGAACGAGAAAATCGAGCTGATTGAATTTGACATAACCCATATTGAGGTGACTGAGCAAACGGCCGGGAGTTGCAATAATCACTGAAGCGCCTTGCGTAAGCGCTTTTCGTTCACGCTCAAACGTTATTCCGTCACTGCCCCCATATACGGCAATCGAACTGGCATGGGTAAAGTAAGCGAAACCCTGGAATGCATTGTCGATCTGTAAAGCGAGTTCTCTTGTCGGTGAAACGATCAATGCGGAAGTGTGGGGAATATTATCCAGAGATATTTTATTGAGTATCGGCAGGAGATAAGCCGCAGTTTTACCGGTACCTGTTTGTGCACAGGCGATTACGTCTTCTCCTTTTAATATGTGCGGAATTACCTGATCCTGAATTGGTGTCGGCTCCTTATATCCCATCGTATCGAGGCCTTCTACAAGGAGCGGGGTTAAATTAAATCTATCGAATGACAATTTTTTTGTATTTCTACAAATATACGGTCTTAGAGTATTGAAAATCGAAATTTGAAGAATGAAGCTTATGGGCACAATCAGGCCCTAAATCTTCATTCTTCAATATTCAATCTTCATTAATTCTTACCTTCGGATTGTACAAAATACAGTCTATGTCATCACCCAAAAAGCTCTTTTTACTTGATGCAATGGCGTTAATTTATCGCGCCTATTTTGCTTTTAGTAACAATCATCGTATTAACTCAAAGGGACAGAATACTTCTGCCATATTCGGCTTTACAAATACTTTACTTGATGTCTTCAAGAGAGAAAAGCCGACTCATATTGCAGTAGTTTTTGATACGGCAGCGCCTACGGCAAGGCATGAGGAATTCGTGGAATATAAGGCAAACCGCCAGGAGATACCCGAAGATCTGGCCGCGTCCATTCCATATGTTGTAAAGCTTTGCGAGGCTTATAATATTCCGGTTCTCATGCAGGATGGTTATGAGGCTGATGACATTATCGGCACACTTGCAAAGACTGCGGAGGCCGATGGTTTCGAAACCTATATGATGACGCCCGACAAGGACTTTGGCCAGTTGGTTTCAGATCACATATTTATTTACAAGCCTGCACGTGCCGGAGGTAATGCGGAAGTAATGGGTGTAGATGAAGTATGTAAGCGCTGGGAAATAGAGAGAGTCGATCAGGTAAAAGATATTTTAGGTCTGATGGGCGACAGTGTAGATAACATTCCAGGTATTCCGGGAGTCGGGGAAAAGACCGCAATGTCACTTGTAAAACAATTTGGCTCAATTGAGAATTTGCTGGAGCATACTTCTGAATTGAAAGGAAAACTCAAAGAGAAAGTTGAACTGAATAAAGATCTTGCCATTCAGTCAAAGCGGCTTGCAACCATATTGCTCGACGTGCCTGTTCAGTTAAAGCCCGACGACCTGGTTGTAAGAGAGCCTAACAAGGACGCGCTTCGTGAGATTTTCACCGAACTTGAATTTCGCCGGCTTGCCGACCAGCTGAATGGTAATTCACCGGCGCCTGCAGCCACAGCGGTTAACCGGACAACTCCGCAGCCATCGGCACAGAGATCTTTATTCGATACCGAAGAATCTGTCAGGGAACAATCCAATACAGAAACGGAGACCATTTCGGCCGAACCGGTTTTCAAGACTATAAAAGACACTGCACACAAATATCATGTGATTAATTCGGCTGAGGAAATTGCAAAACTTGCGAAGATGCTTTCACAGCAAAAGTCATTTTGTTTTGATACGGAGACCACATCCATTGATGCACACAATGCCGAGTTGGTCGGAATGTCATTCAGTATTAAGGAACATGAAGGATACTATGTTCCGGTTCCCGAATCGAGAAAGGAAGCACAAAAAATTGTCGATGCATTCAAACCGGTATTGGAAGACGATTCAATCTCAAAGATTGCACAGAATCTAAAATACGACATGGCCGTATTGAAATGGTATGGAGTTGAAGTGAAAGGAAAGTGTTTCGATACGATGATTGCTCATTTTCTTTTGCAGCCCGACATGCGCCATAATATGGATGTAATGGCAGAAACGTATCTCAATTACTCACCCGTTTCAATTGAAGAACTGATTGGTAAAAAAGGCAAGGATCAGCTGAACATGCGTGATGTTCCCCTCGCAGATATCGTTGAATACGCGGCCGAAGATGCCGATGTCACATTACAGTTGAAAAATATTTTTGATAAAAAACTGGACGAAGCATCTGTGAGGAAGCTGTTTGAAGAAGTTGAAATGCCTCTCGTAAAGGTGCTTACCGATATGGAGGCAGAAGGAATCACCCTCGATGTTTCGGTTCTAAACGAATTGTCAAATGTTCTCGCTGCTGATATTCAAACAACAGAGAAAGAAATACAGAAAATGGCGGGAACAACATTCAATGTATCCTCACCCAAACAAGTCGGAGAGGTCCTGTTCTTACATTTAAAAATTTCCGACAATCCGACCAAGACCAAAACCGGACAGTATTCAACCGGCGAAGATGTTTTAAGTAAACTTGAAAACAAGCATCCAATCGTACGTCGCATTCTCGATTATCGTGAACTCGTGAAGCTCAAGAATACCTATGTAGATGTTCTTCCTTCAATGATTAATCCGCGTACGGGCCGTATTCACACAAGCTTTAATCAGATCGTCGCGGTAACGGGCCGGCTTTCGTCAGACAATCCTAATCTGCAAAACATTCCTATTCGTACTGAAAGAGGAAAAGAAATCAGAAAAGCCTTTATACCCCGTGGAAAGGATTTCACTCTCTTATCGGCCGACTATTCTCAAATTGAATTAAGAATCATTGCCGAATTAAGTAATGATCCCGGAATGCTGGAAGCATTTCGTTCGGGCGAGGATATTCACTCTGCAACTGCTGCAAAAGTATATGGAGTAAGCCTTGATAAAGTTACTTCCGATATGCGAAGGAATGCGAAGATGGTGAACTTCGGAATTATCTATGGTATTTCGGCATTCGGACTGGCCGACAGGTTGAATATTTCCAGAACAGAGGCACGCACAATCATCGACAACTACTTCAGACAATATCCATATGTAAAAGAATATATGGATCACAGCATTGAACAGGCCCGGGAAAAGGGCTATGTAGAAACGATCATGGGTCGTAAGAGGTATTTGCGTGATATCAATTCGGCTAATGCAACTGTAAGAGGATTTGCCGAGCGAAATGCGATAAATGCCCCCATACAGGGCAGCGCCGCCGATATGATAAAAATTGCCATGATCAATATTGACAAAGACATGCAATCGGCTTCGATGAAATCAAAAATGTTATTGCAGGTGCATGATGAATTGGTATTTGACGCGCATAAAGACGAACTGGAGAAATTAAAATCCCTGGTAGAAGAGCGGATGAAGACTGCGTTGAAATTAAATGTGCCGATAGAAATAGGAATGGGGACAGGAAAAAACTGGCTCGAGGCGCATTGATTATTAAAGTCGAATTACCAACTTAAATCCGGCAAGAAGAATGGGTCTGAAATAGACCGTATTGTCAATATAAGTAGGAAGAGTTTGGTTTTTATATGCCATGCCCGGGTCATCATACGTTATATATCGATCATAGTCTGTTCTCTCTGTAGACGTTACTGAAACTCCGGCGCCATAATAGATTTCAAAGGCAAAGGTCCGGTTTGCTTCATATACATTTCCCCATAGAAACTCGAGTCCTGCCTTGTTTCTTGTTCTGTCCTGTTTAGCCGTTAAGTTATACGAATCGCTTCCTTCTCCCTTTTCATTTAATATTTCAACATCTTTGTAGTAAAGATATTTGTAGGTTAATCCCGGTGCAATGTACATGCGCCATTTTGTACCTTCTTTCTTTTGCCAGAATTTATAATGGAAGCGAGCCGCGTAACCGTGTTCGGAAAACAGGGGATCAGTCGTAAGATTTTTGGTAGCCTCCTGCATGAATTCATTTGCATAAACGATTCCGCCATCAAATTCAATACTCCTTTTTTGCGACACAAAAAACTCAATTCCCATATTAACTTCATTCACTACCAGACGCGTAAGATTGAATGAAAAAGCCATTTTTTTATATGGTAATTCATCCTGAGCTTTTACTGATACAGCATGTATCAAAAGCGACAAAAGGATAAATAAAAAATTGCGGGTTCTGATTGTCATTCTATACGGCAAATCTTCAAAAAAAAAGTTTATGAAGTATGCCAAATTGATATTTTTATCAATACCGGATTTTCAAATCGTAATAAATAAAAAACCCCGCCAGTAGCGGGGTTTTTCCTTATAATTATTGGTCTTACGAAACCACAAGTTTCACAACGTTTAATCTATTATTCACTGTAACGTTGATCATATAAATACCGGGAGCAAGTGATGGTAATTCTATATGATGTAATCCTGAATCCAACTTTCTGGTCTGAAGTACTTTTGAAACAGATTTTCCAAGGATGTCCTTCACTTCCAGACTGATTACACTTGAATTGATAAGTGTGAAATCAACAAAGCTAACTCCCTGAGAAGGATTTGGATAAACAGATAATGCGGAGGCAAAATTTGCTTCTTCATCAATTCCTACACCATTTCCTGTAATATTAATTTCGTCGATATAAACATTATTGCCTTTAGCGGTAGTGTTTTCAAATTTGAAACGGACGTTTGGCAAATTCTGAACAGAATTTACTGTTACCGATTCTGCTCTCCACTGACTTGATGTTGGGGTAAAGCTCATTGTAACATAGTTACCACCATTAGTGGCTAATGTCGGACCGGCTTTAACGTATGAACTGGCAATCCAGTTTAAACCACAATCATTGCTGTACAATAATCTCAATTGATCTTCAGTTGTAGAGTTACGCTGAGCATGAGCTACTTTGAAGTTGACTCGAATCGGGAAGGTGATTCCGGTAAAATTCATTGAAGGAGTGATCCACTCTTCGATATTTCTGACAGTATTTGTATAGTTGTTGACTCTCAAAGAATATGTACCCGTTCCGGCTGAAGCAAATGCAACACGCTCCCAGTTAATAGGACCTCCGTCATTATTCTGAACCCATCCGTCAATTCCGGGGAATGAAGTTGAATCTTCGAAATCCTCAACATAAGGAATAGAAACAGCGGCCGGACCACTTACGTGAATTAAAGAAGACTTTACAATTGAATCTGATCCATAAGCGTTAGAAACCACAAGAGTTGCATTGTAAATGCCGGGTGTATTGTATTGAACTAACGGACTTGAATCATTTGACATTGATGGAACTCCTCCCGGGAAATACCAGGTGTAGTTATCCACATCACCTTTCCAGCTTTGGTCGAAGAAGCGAATTGAAGAACCGGCACATGTTGAATATGATTCAGCTTTAAAGTCAGCTATAGGCGCACAAGTTGGAGTTACGACCTGGTCGGTTCCTGTTGCGATCAAATTCGTACTTGACCATAAATTATTTCTCGCGCTTGTACCGGAATTAAGACATGCATGCATTCTTAATTTTTGTCCTTCGGTGAACATCATATCACAATATGAATAATCCATATAGTTCTGGTAATTCTCTACTGCCGGAGGGTTACAAACTGCCGCATCGGCAGGCGTACTTGGACAGAAGCTAAAACCCTGTGTCTCCGGAGTATCGTTTACATAATCAGTACCTGAACAGCTTACACCGGGAGAATTTGTGCCACCCCATGGATGAAGCAAATTGAAATGGTGACCAGCTTCATGAGTTAGTGTATTTGTATTGTTATCTACATAAGTGAACCAGCACATGATACCATCTGTGTTATTAGCACCACCGGGAAGGTGTGCATAAGCAGCGGCGGAGGAATTTTTAAGTGTATGGGCAACCCAGATGTTCAGATATTTATCGTTTGGCCAAATCATCCAGTTTGGATTTCTCTTTGATGAGTCGTCTGCCAGATAAGTTTCCAGAGTAGCAATGTGTTCGATACCATTTGTGCAGTTTCCTACAGGATCGATTGTTGCCAGACGGAATTCCATTTCACAATCAGCCGCGATACCCTGGAAAGCCGGAAGAATGTTTATCGTATCAGCATTGAGTTTACGATAATCGATATTCATACTTGCCACGGCCTGGCGAATAACTTCGTCTGAAACATTTTCAGGGCCATAGTTATGCAGAATGTGAAACACAACAGGGATAATATAAATCTGGCGGGAAGAAGATCTTCTTTGCTGTGCCTGATCCTTTATATATTGCTCTGTAAACCTCTCCAGGTTTTCCTGGTTCTGGCGATACTGCAGATCGCTGTCTAAAAGGGGATTGGTTTCTTCCGAAGTATAGCAATGTGGTCTTGTCTGCTGAGCATTTGCAGTAACAAACAATCCAAACAGTGCGATTAATAGTACTGATCTTTTCATGATTATAATTAAAGGTATTTGGTTTTTGTAATATTTTGAGGGACACAAATTTAAAATTAATTTCCGTACCTCAAGGCTGTATTCGTTTTAATGACAGTAATTTGACCATTTTAACACTGATTAACCAATGGCCTGCCTCAGATCTTCGATCAGGTCGTTTTTATCTTCAATTCCGACGCTAAGACGGAGAAGAGAATTTAAGACCCCCGATTTTTCGCGAATTTCCTGTGGTATTGACGCATGCGTCATG
>CAZAON010000417.1:0-10251 GCA_964486655.1 uncultured Flavobacteriales bacterium | reverse complement strand
AACCAGATCGGATGGGAGACACATACTTTTACCATCCCTTCAAATGCTGTTCCCGGTACAACTATCATGCGTGTATCTATGAAAAACGGAAATCCCGCTCAGACACCTTGTGAAATTTTCGGATTCGGCGAAGTTGAAGATTATATAGTCAACCTGGGATTAACAACCGGCGAAAATGAAATAAACAAAACAGAAAGACAACTAAGTGTATTTCCAAATCCCGCAACCGATATTTTAAATATCAGAATGAAAAATCTTCAGGGCGAAAAACTCATTCGAATAGCTGATATCACAGGTCATGCTGTATCCGAAATCAGAACATTTGCAGACAATTTTGAATTAGGCGTAAATGATTTTCGTGCAGGAATATATTTACTTACAGTAACAGACGTGAATGGAATGCAGTTTGCCACAAAATGGGTAAGACAATAAATACGAAAACATAGTTTTCATATACACTCCCGGTGTATCAATATTTGAGCGGGACTAAAGCCATATCTTAAAGTAGCCAATAATCCCGTTCAGATATTACTTTTTACCATTGAGTCAGGTAAACAATTACAATTAATCCTTTCGGAATAACTTTGGCCTATATTATTGGTGAAAACTGAATTCTGATCCGGCCTAAATTGTTTTAGAACTATTTACTCGCCGGTTCCTCAATACTCAACCGCCTTCAACATTCCTGCCATGCACAAATTTGTAATTCTACTAAGCCTGGGTCTGTTACTCACACTTGCATCTTGCCAGCATGAGCCTGACTTTAGTTCGCTGAAAGCTGTATCATATACCAATGATATAGAACCAATCATAGCAGGGAATTGCGCAATGAGCGGCTGCCACATTCACCGGGGCGGCGGCAGCAACGGAAGTTCAGGAAACGATGACGATGATGACCTCTTTCCTCTAACGACTTACGAAGAAGTAATGGAAAACGGAGAGATAAGTCCGGGTAATTCTCACAACAGCAAATTGTATGAAGTCATAACAAATAAAGGAGAAGACCCAATGCCTCCTCCCCCGCGTCCTTTGCTTTCAGATGATCAGATACGATTGATTTATGTTTGGATTGAACAGGGAGCGGTGGATAATTGAAGAATGAAGAATGGAACGGAAAATGAGTTTTAAATTATTAGAATTCTCTCAGAATTAAACTACGTATATTCAGAAAAATGAAATTCAGATTAACCATATTTTTTATAGCAGCAACCGCAATTCTATCCGGATGCTATTATGATAATGTCGATGAATTGTATCCTGTGATTACTAAATGCGACACTACAGGAACCGTTTCATTTGCCAATGACATTTCTCCTATCATGCTTCACAGTTGTGGTAGTTCGGATCTTGCCTGTCATAATGGAGCCAGTTCACAAAGCGGATACGGACTGGGAAATTATGACGATGTGAAATTTACCATCGATGACAGTGGAGATTTTCTGGAAACAATAACACATAGCACATCTATCAGCGCTTCTCTGTGGATGCCAAAAGGATCCAGCAGTAAAATTGATGATTGCAGTATTCAAAAAATTACAGCCTGGTTAAACCGCGGCACCTTAAACAATTAAAATTTATGAATAGTAAAAAAATATTAATTGCTTTCGCCATCGCATTTTCAATTGCTGAATCAAAAGCTCAGGACATTTTTGATTCATTGGATGCAGGCGCCGACAACGGACCGGTATTAGCTACCTTCAAATCAACCAGGCTAATTAATCAGCATACAACCGAATCTTTAGGAAAGAGAACCCTTGACTTTCGCATATCACACAGATTCGGCCCGGTAAATTCGGGTGGAGAAAATTTATGGGGATTAGATGGTCCGGCAAATATCAGGTTAGGCTTAGAATATAGTCCGGATGGCAGATTCATGTTTGGTTTTGGAAGAAGTTCCTATGATAAAATGTTCGACGGCTTTTTAAAATATCGTCTGCTCCGGCAAACCGAAGACAATAAAATGCCGGTCAGCCTTACTCTGTTAACCGGCGGATATTATACTGCCATTGAAGATCAAAACGCCGAAGCAAATGGCTATGATAAATATTCGTATACATCGAGCAGACTTTCTTACTGCTTCGAATTATTATTAGCCAGGAAATTTACACCATCTTTTTCATTTCAATTCGCGCCGTGGCTTGTACATTATAATCTCGTAGAAAATTTCACCGACAAGAATGATGTATTTGGCGTGTCGGGTTTGTTCAGATTGAAGTTCTGCAAACGTTCGGCAATTACGGCTGAATATGCTTATCGAATTAATGATTACTCCACGGAAGTTGATTATTATGACAGTTTTTCAATCGGGTATGAACTGGAAACAGGTGGTCACGTTTTCCAGATTCATTTTACTAACAGCTTTGGCATAGTAGAGAATCAGTTCTTCGCTCGAACTGATTCAAAATGGGACAACATGGGTATCAGGTTAGGATTTAATATTTCGCGTGTGTTTACGCTTTAATTTTTTCAAGATCACTACCATTCAATCTTAGTTTTATCTATCCTCTATGGAACATAAGGTTATTATGTTCGAAATTAATTCCCTTTGATAATTCTATATACTTTTTCCTGACCAGAACAGGAAATCTGAATATAATACACACCGTCAGCGAAATTTTCACCATACATAAATTCGCCTGCAATATTTTCCCTTCTTTCAATCATCCTTCCTCTTGCATCAAATACAGATATTGAAGACTTCTCCTTCAGGTTTATGGTTACTGATTTCTTGAATGGATTCGGATAAATATTGATTAACGAATTCTGCGCATAAGAATTTATTCCGGCGCAAAGATCAAACGTGATATTAATCGTATCCCTGTTCGCACAACCGTTATTATTTGTCACTTCAACGAATACCTGTTTAACTCCAAGTCCGGTACCTGAACTATCGGCGATTATCGAAGGCGAGGTTGATCCGTCAGACCACAGGTATGAACTATATGTATTACCGGGATCCAGCACAAGTATATCATCGGCACATATCATAATATCGTTTCCAAGACTTACGGTAGGTTTTGCAAATACCGTTATAGTTGTACCCGCGCTTGATGAACATCCATTATTGTCGGTGTATGAATAGCTGATGTTGAAATTACCTGATGTAACCGGATTAAATACACTTCCCGACACTCCACTTCCGCTATATACACCACCCGATGGTAATCCGGTGGTAAGGGCAACCGGAGCCGAACCTTCACATACTGAATGAATTCCCGAAATGCTTACCGATGGGATTGCATTTACAATAATTGTCGAGTACCCAACTGCCGAACATCCATTCGGTGAAGTGTATGAATACTGAAAGTCATTTGAACCTATCGCCGCATTTGAAGGAGTAAATTGTCCGCCGGTAATTCCGTTACCTGAATAAGTTCCACCTGCAGGAGCAGCACAATTTAAAACGACCGGCTGACTGTTAGCACAAAATGCATTCAACTGACTGAATGTAATTACCGGCAGCGGATTAACATTTACATGAATAGCTGTTTCTGCGTGACAGCCATTTGCAGTCGTTCCCGTAATAGTATAAGTAGTGGTTACTGCAGGACCGGCATGCACCATTGCAGTAGTGGTTGAGGATAATCCAGTCGAAGGAGACCAGTTATAACTAACCGCACCGCCGGCGATAAGGGTCATTGAATCGCCCTGACAAATTCCGCTTTGCAAACCTGTTACATTTATTGAGTATGTTGAAGGAGATGCACTAAGGGCCGGACATGAAATTGTGTTATACGTTCTTGATGTGCCGAATCCATTATACTCTATTGCTGTAAAGTAATATTGAAATCCCTGTGTTAATCCGGTAACTGTAACCTGATTTCCCGGTCCGTCATAGACAATGAAACTTCCATTGCCAAGATCACTTCCGCTTCCAAAATTTTCATGTGCCGAATATAAAACTCCGTCAGCCGGAAGAACATTTACCTGCGCGCCCTTTCTTGCAACGATTATTCGTCCATCACCATTTCCAGGTGTAAGGCTGACAGTCATGTCATAACAATTAGCCGGAACAATATTTAAAGAAAGAACATTTGTTGCAGGAGCCTGTGCGGGTGGCGGAGCGATTTTATCTACATAAACATCAGACCAGTTTTGATTTGGATATCCGTAAAGTGTGAACGGACCGAATGGCGCTACACCATTGAATATTCCTGTAGAATAAATATTCCCTGATTTATCAACGGTAATTGCATAACCGATATCACGCAAACTTCCACCATAGGTATTAACCCATTTAAGATCACCGCTCATTTTATATGCGGCTACGAAAATGTCGCGATAACCTGCGATTGGTACAGTTTGATTTTCGAAGTACGCTGTTCCGCTGATCTGACCCGTTATATAAACGATCTGATTCATGTTGTCGACAGCGACACCGTAAGCACCGTCATCGTCTGTGCTTCCTGCTTTCCTGGCCCAAAGGAAATTTCCACTGGGATCATATTTTGCCAGGAATACATCGCCCAAACCGCTTGAAGCAAATGAGGTGCTGTCAAACATTGTTGCCACGTTGAAAGAACCCGCGATATAAATATTTCCGGCCTGATCCACTGTTATGGAGTTTGCCTTTGTAGTATCACAACAGGCACCTGCCGATCTTACCCATGCAAAGGATCCGGCAGAATCATACTTCGCGACAAATGCATCAGTTGTTCCAACGCTTGTGATTGTCGTATTTTTAAAAGTCGCTGACTGAGCAAACACTCCGGTTACGAAAACATTTTCGTTTGCATCAATAGCGATGCCATATCCACGATCCTGTTTACTTCCACCGGCTTTCTTGGCCCAGACTACATTTCCGTTTGTATTAATTTTTGTGATAAATATATCGTTACCGCCGCTCGATGAGAGTGAAATATTATCGAACATCGTAACATCTGTAAGGTTTCCGGTAAAATAACAATTACCCGAAGGTGAAACCGCTAGTGCACGGCCTTTATCGCTTCCGATCTGGCTACCGAATCCTTTGGCCCATAAGATATTTCCGCCTGCATCATACTTTGCGAGATAGATATCATTTCCGCCTAAAGAAGCAATTGTAAGATTTGAACCGAATGTTACTGTATCTTCTATTTCACCCGTTATATAAACATTATGTGCAGCATCAATTCCGATTCCTAATCCGATATCTCCATCCGTACCGCCGGCCTTTCTCGCCCAAATCAATGCGCCCTGTGCATTATATTTTGCGACAAAAATATCATGACCGCCGGAAGAGTTTAAAGTTACGGTTCCGAAATCAGTTGAATATTCAAACTGTCCCGTTACATAAACATTTCCCGAATCATCGGTGACAATTGCATTACCATCCTCAAAACCCGGAGATGAACCGGATTTAGCCCATAACACGGTTTGTGCATTCAGGTATGAATAAACAAACGGGTTAAATAAGATAATGAGAATAATAATCAGAATTTTCAAATATTTCCGGCTCATAGCTTTTTCTTGATCTGTTTCACGTTGGCTAACGTAAGACTCAGATCGGGTGAAACTGAAAAAAGGTTGGTGAACGGACGGAAAGAAATGGCGGAATGAAGATTCTGAATGCTTCTTTTTTTAAGCTTTTACTCTTTTTTTCGAGGCGGGCTCTTTAACAAAATCCTTATAATCGTCTTCATGCACAACTAACAAAGGAATGTCGGTAAGGAGTGAAAGGTCTGCCGCGATGCTGGTTCCGAAAATCCTGCTCAATAAACTCTGATGCCTGGTGTAAACAGCGATACAATCCACCTTCTGATTTTTTGCAGAGTTTTTCACTCCGCGTGCCGTATTAAAATCTGTCGATAAAAATCCTTTAACATCCTTATACTTTACAATTTTATGAATCCTGTCTTCTAATGCTTTAATCTGCTTCGGCTTCAGATCGCCATCTTCATTTACATTCAGAAACAGGAGTTCGCTCTTAAACAAATTGGCCAACGGCAACACGTCGTTTGCATGTTCCAGGTTATCCTTTGAAAAATCGGTAGCGTAAGCAATACGCTTGAAGTCTCTGAAAGCGGCTTTAGGCGGAACTACGAAAACCATACAAGGCGCATTCCTTATGGTTCTTATCGTATTACTTCCAAACATCATTCTTTCAATATTACCTTTTCCCGTACTACCAAGTACAATCATATCAGCTTTCAATTCCAGGGCCAGTTCAGATACTCTGGCTGAGGGTAATCCCTGCTGAAGATTTAACTCAATCTCAACTTTACCGGCTTTTTTCTCAATCTTTTTCCTGAAGGCGTCAAGCTTCTTCGCAGCACCATTATATAAAAACGAATAATCCAGCTGCATGGTCGTTAATGGAATTTTAGAATAAAGCATCGCGCTTTCAAACGCATGCATAAGCACAATTTTTGCTCCGGTTTTCTTTGCAAATTCAATTGCAAACTTTGCCGCGTTTTCTGAACCGGCAGAAAAATCGACAGGGACAATTATTAGTTTCATGAAATTAATTTATTCGGAAATAATTATTACAAGATACATCTTTTCCGGCTACAACAAATTCTTATTAAATTCTTTCGTTGATTCGCCATTCAATGGAGTCTTTAACAAACTAAATAATTAAGTCAAAACAGCAAAATGAGCAGAATCAATTTGAAAAGTGAGCAGAATCAATTTAAGAAAATCATAAATGAATGAAATTAGAAAGTTACCTTGTGCTTAATTTAAACCCATGATTATGGAACAACAAAAATCATTGAATGAAATAGTTGACAACGCACATAAGTACCTTGAGCTGCAAAAAACCCTGATAAAGCTTGAAGTTGTCGAAAAAGTAAGTGAAGCAACCGCATCTGCCGCCTCAGGAGCTATCGTATTTGTCTTTTACATGTTAATGTTTCTTTTTTTCAGTATCGCTTTGGCATTATTTACCGGTGATATTCTGGGAAAGACATACCTTGGATTTGCCACAATTGCTTTACTATATCTTTTTATTGCGCTTATACTGAATTTACGCAAAGAAAAGTGGCTAAAAACTCCGATTGCAAATTCATTCGTTAAAACATTTATGAAACATGAGTAACATTCGTAACATGCAAGAACTGCGCGAAGAAATTAAGCGCGTTAAAATGGAGTCCGATTTTTGTAAGTCGGAAATCAGAAACAGCTATAATAATTTCAAAAGGAGCCTGACGCCTTTGAATCTGTTACTTTCAATATTGGGCGAATTAAAACAAGATACTTTATTTAAAGCTGCAATAACCGCATTCGAAAAGATCAAAGAATATTTTACTAAAAAATAACCTGCTTATTATTTCAAATACCCCTCTGATTATTCAGTGGTGTGAAATGCCATGACTGGCACGACGGAATGATATGCAAGCTGCCGTGTAAAACTTTTATCGAATAAACGTGTAAAGACATTTTTCTTTCTCGTCGATACGGCTACCATATCAATCTTCCTGTCTTTAATAAATTCATTCATGGTCTTTGTCGCGTTAGAACCCTTGATCATTTCAAATGTTATGTTTTTGAAAGTCACGCGCTTCTTAATTTCATCCTGAAAAACATCAAGCAATGCCTGCTCATAGGTCTCTGGTACCAATATATCTGCGACATGAACGATCTCAAGCCTGGCATTAAATAAAGAAGCTATACCCGACAAATAAACTACTGCTTCCAAATCATTCTCACGGAAATCGGTTGCAAATACAATTTGTTCAATGTTATGAAAACGTGATTGCTCAGGAATAGCCAGAACAGGACACTTGGCTCTTTCCATCACCGCCGCGGTATTACTTCCCAATAATACTTCCTCTAGTCCGGATGCTCCTTTAGTACCCATTACAATCATATCGGACTTCAACATTTTTGCTGTCTCCACTATCTGATCAACGGCAAGTCCGTAACTGACTTTTTCAATTACCTGAAGATCTTTAATCCCGGCAAAATGCTTCCCCTTGTATTCCTTAAGCTTTTGCATTGCTTCCAGAATGATGCTCTCTTCCGAAATATCATCGTTCTGAATCTGAAAAGACATTGCTTCTGCCCTGCATGCATGAAATAATATCAACTCTGCTTTCAGATTTAGACACAATCCCATAGCATACTCTAATGCATGATCTGCGTTTTTTGAAAAATCGGTGGGGAAAAGTATCTTTTTCATGTGCGGAATATATATTGATCAAATTACCTCTTTCTCATTTCCTTCTACGATGATTTAAATCAAATTTATAATTGACAAATGTCAATTCAAATGCCCTTTTTCACCAAAAAACGAACATTGCTCACCTGTCCAAATAGCTCATTTTTAATAGGATATGAACATCACCCCTTCAACTGTCAGACTATTGTCACAGTTTCAAGGAAAAGACAGGAATCATTTGAACTTTTATAAAAACGTGGCATATTACCAAACATTTCTGATTATAGTTTTCGATTTCAAACGAAAACGTCTGCGATAAATGTCCGGCTCAATAAAAACTCTGATCATCGAAGATGAAGATGCGGCTGCTGCCCGATTGAAAAAAATGATTCAATCGATCGACAGCAGCTTTGAAATTATCGACTCGATCGTAAGTGTGAATTCTGCTATCAACTACTTCAAGACAAAACAAAAACCGGATTTGATTTTCCTTGACATTCATCTGGCTGATGGTTCTTCATTTGAAATATTTAAGTCCGTTAAAATTGATACGCCAATTATCTTTATTACAGCATACGACAAATTTGCCATTAATGCATTCAGTCTGAACAGTGTTGATTACCTTCTTAAACCACTTAAGAGCGACGACCTCAAAAAGGCCATTGAAAAATACAAATCACTATACTCTAAAAAAGAGAATTCTTCAATAGATTATTCAAAGATCGCTGAATTCATTTCTAAAAATAATCCTGAATACAGGGAAAGACTGGTTACGAGATTTGGCGGATTATTAAAGATGGTAAATATCAGTGATGCAAGTTATTTTTTCACAGAGAATAAAGTAACATATGTTAGAACGAAAGCCAACGCCACATTCGCAATTGATGAAACACTTGAAGAACTTGAAACAATATTAAATCCGAAACAGTTCTTCAGAATCAACAGACAATATATCGTCGGCATAAATTCAATTGACAAAATGATAGTTGTTTCCAAATCACGGGTAAAATTAACTCTGATTCCGCCCGCCGAACATGAAACAATAGCAAGTACCGAAAGATCATCTACATTTAAAAAATGGCTTACAGGCGAAAGTGAATAATCGTTTTCGCAAAAAATAAATTCAATCAAATAACCTACATTCAATGCAAACAAACACTACTAATCTGTTTAACGAGGAATTTACAATTGTTGAATCTACGCCTATTGCAGATCAGGGAAACCTGCCTGTTATGAGAGTTGATCTTAACGGAAAAATTTTATTCGCCAATCCTGCTTCATTTGCGTTGCTGAATGAAATTCTCAAAGCAACAAACGAATATATTCCACAGGATTTCATCAACAGAATTCCGGGTATGCTGAATCTCAATGCCGATTTTTCAGTTCCTGTTCAGGTTTCTGCGCAAACTATGATGTTTGATGTAATCGGTTTTAAAGAGGACGGATATATCGGAATTTACGGATATGTCGGATCGAAAGAAGAAATTAACTGATTTCCGTTTTTCTTTTCCGAATACAAATCATTTCCTTTTAAGATCCCGGTTCTGTTTTGTGACCGGGATTTTTTATACATTTCATAAAATATTTTTAAGCTGACTATGGTATCTATTCAATTTCTTGGCGCGGCCGGAACCGTTACAGGGTCCAAACACCTGCTTCGAACACCCAATAAAAATATTTTAATTGACTGCGGGTTGTTTCAGGGTATAAAAGAAAACCGTCTCAAAAACTGGGAACCGTTACCGGTCGATATAAATGAAATTGATCTTGTCATTTTAACTCATGCTCACCTCGATCATTGCGGCTATCTTCCTTTATTGGTCAAATCGGGGTATAAGGGTAAGATACTAATGACCCCTCCAACCAAAGATCTTACTGCTATAATTTTAAGAGACAGCGCCAAGATACAGGAAGAAGATGCGGAGAGAATAAACCGACTCGGCTATTCAAAACATAAACCCGCTGTTCCGTTATATAACATGCATGATGCTGAAAAAGCGATCAGGCTTTTTGAAACGGTAGAGGATAACTCCTGGCAGGAAATCTCACCCGATATGAAATTTCAATTTGTACAGAATGGCCATATACTGGGATCCGCTTACGTTGAAATTTTTTGTTACAATAAGACCATTATTTTTTCCGGCGATATAGGCAGGAGCAATTCAGACCTC
>CAZAON010000416.1:0-4900 GCA_964486655.1 uncultured Flavobacteriales bacterium | reverse complement strand
ATATGTTGCGCGTTTTGCTTTTGTATTCTGAAGCATTACCGGACCGTTCTTGTCATCGGCATTTGAAAGTGCGAATGAGGAAGAAGGCAATTCATCAAAGAATTCCTTTTTAGCTTTCAAATAATTATCAAATGTTTTATGATAGTCGAGATGATCGTGAGTAATATTTGTAAAGACTCCGCCGGCGAACTGCAATCCGTCGATACGCTTCTGAACAACTGAATGCGAGCTAACTTCCATGAATACATACTCGCATCCGGCTTTGACCATTTTCGAAAGCAGCGAATGCAACTGTAGCGGATCGGGAGTTGTATGAGTGGCCGGACTTACCTTATCGTTAATCTGATTCTTAACAGTAGACAACAATCCGGTTTTGTAGCCAAGTGAACGGAATAAATTAAAAAGAAGAGTTACGGTTGTAGTTTTTCCGTTTGTGCCGGTGACTCCAACCAGTTTTAATTTCTCCGACGGGTTATCGAAATAATTGGAAGAGATAAACCCTAATGCGGAGGCACTGTTCTGAACCTGGACATAGGTAATTTCAGGATGGCGATCGACGGGAATAAATTCGCATACTATAGCGACTGCTCCTTTTTCAATAACGTGATCAATATAATCATGACCGTCGGAACTGGTTCCTTTTACGGCAACAAAAAGACATCCTTCACTTGCTTTACGCGAGTCAAAACATATTTCCGTGATGCCTACATCCATAGAGCCTACCACGTTAATAATTCCGGATTTATATAAAATGTCTTTCAGAATCTTCATAGTCCGAGTTCGATCAATGCCGTTTGACCTTTATTAAGTTTATTGCCGGGTGCAGGAGACTGACGAATCACTTTTCCTTTTCCCGAAGAATTCACCCGTAATCCCGCATTCTCTAAAATGTAAAGAGCTTCCCTCATTCCCATTCCGGTTACATCAGGCACTGCGCCTTTCTGATTTTTACGTTCTACAAGAACCAGTTGTGAATTAGAAGTTTTTGCGGAAACATTTGTTGCCTCCTCATCATTAGAACTAACAGGCACTTTTAATTCATCAAGAATATTTCTGAGTTCGCTTTGACGACCTGCTTTAGCAAGTGGAATATTAACCTGAGTGGTGTCTGTATCACGAGGAGCGCTGTGCAACTCTATATGAGTCGAGTAAACCTTATCGGCAATCTCCTTAAAAATCGGAGCGGCTACCGCACCACCGTAATACAAGTCATTTGATGGCGCATAAACTACAACCATACAAGTGTACTTAGGAGCATCAGCAGGGAAATATCCGACGAATGATGCCTGGTATGCGCGGTGGTTTTTATCGTATCCGAACTTCGGATTTGCAATCTGCGCAGTTCCGGTTTTACCGGCGATACGGTACGGTGATGACTTTAACGAATTGGCGGTACCATGTTCATGTTCAACAACGCCTTCCATCATTCGTTTTACTTTTTCAATGGACTCGGGTGATGCAATTGAATCTCTCAAAATCTGTACAGGAAAACTTCTGACAGTCTTTCCATGCAAAGAAATTTCCTTTACAAACCTTGGCTTTACGACCGTACCGTTGTTAGCTATGCTATTGTAGAAAGTCAGAATTTGCAACGGAGTAAGTGCTACTTCATAACCAATGGACATCCATGGCAACGAAACAGCCGACCATGATTTGTCGGTAGTATTTTTTATCCTGGGAGTTCCTTCGCCTTCGATTTCAAGATCAAGCTCTTCGCCTAATCCGAATGATTTTATCTTATCAACGAACTGCTGTGGCTTTTTAACATAAGCCGACCAGATAGCTTTTGACACACCCACATTAGACGAACTTTCAAAAATCTGCTGAATAGAAAGTCGGCTGGCGTGCGGAGCATGTGAATCTTTCATTTGCTGACCATAAAAACTGCACTGTCCGTTTCCGACATTGAATGTGTCGTTGGGCTCAATCAGTCCGTCATCAATACCGGCCAGTAAAGAGGCCAGCTTCATTGTTGAACCGGGTTCGGTCGCTTCCGCAACTACATAATTAAAATCTTCGGTATACTCACCACGACTGTTGCGTGATAAATTCGCGATTGCTTTAATCTCACCGGTCGCGACTTCCATTAAAACCGCGCATCCATGGTCGGCGTTATGACTGCGAAGATGTGTGGCGAGAGAATTCTCGGCAACGTCCTGGATATTTACATCAATAGTTGTAATTATATCGTTACCGTCTCTTGGTTCAACAATATCTTTATCAGTAACAGGCATCCAGACATTGCCGCTTATACGCTGCATGAGTCTTTTTCCGCCAACTCCCTTGAGTTCTTCGTTGAATGATGCCTCGAGTCCGACAGGTTTAATATCACGGACATAACCAATTGTTCTTGCCGCCAAAAGTTTGAATGGCAATTCGCGCATTTCTTTCTGCTCAAAACAAAGACCACCTTTATACTTGCCCAGACGGAATAGCGGGAACTTCTTTACTTTTTGTAAATCGGCATAAGAAACGTTCCGGTGCACAAGAAAATATCTGTCCTTATGAGCGCGGGCTTCCCTGAGCATCATCTTATATTCGGCAGCAGAACGGTCTTTGAATAATCCGGCAAGTGAAATACTAAGTGAATCAATGTTCTTGTTGAATAATTCAGATGTAAGTCCGCTTGCACGGGTATCCATCCGTATATCATAAATAGGAACCGATGTTGAAATCAAACGACCATCGGCAGAAAAAATATTACCGCGATTCGCTTCAATGGTATTAATACGTAGTGTCAGACTGTCTGCACGGTCGCGCCACTTTGTACCTTCGGCCAGTTGTATATTGAGAATCTGGCCAAGAATAAATAATCCCATTATGCATAAGAGGATGAAGGATCCGTTGATCCTCCACATGATGTCTTTTTTAATTTGCATTTATGGTTCTGAGTGTGTTTATTTTTGTACGACTTCTGTGATAAATATTTTTTCGGGAGGAGAAGTTGACTCTTTAATATTGAAGGGTGCGAGAGACTTTGCAACCTCCGACTGATTACTCTGGTACATTAACCGTGATAATGTTGAAATGTATTCTGCACGTTTTTCTTTTAATTCCGCTTTAGTCTTATCGATATCGCGAACCATTCGTTCGGCGTAATAGCTGTTTGAGATATAGCAAATGAGGAGAAAACTAACGAACAGGATGAAAGGCATCTGGTGAACGATCTGATTGCGGTCGAAAATTCCGAACACGCCATTCAGTCTGCCGAAACTTCTCTTCAGAACACTTGGCTTGCTTTTTTTCCGGGGCGCGGGTTCAGGCGTTTCTTCAACTTCCTCGACTACCGGTGGTTCTTTCAGTTTATTCATCCTATTTGTGTTCGGCTATTCTCATTTTAGCGCTTCTGGCACGCGGATTCATTTTTACTTCCTGTTCAGATGCTTCAATGGGTTTTTTATTTATAGCGGTAAGCGGATTAAATTCTGTGTTTCCAAAAAGATCTTTTTCGTTTTCGCCTTCGAATCTTCCTTTGATGATCAGGTTTTTAACGAGTCTGTCTTCGAGCGAATGGTATGAAATCACGACAAGTCTTCCCCCGGTTTTAAGTACCTGCGAAGCCTGTGCGAGCATAGTTTTCAGAGATTCCAGTTCATCATTGACTTCGATGCGAAGAGCCTGAAATACTTTTGCATAATACTGTGATTCATGCTGCTTATCGGCGCAATCATTTATAGCAGAACGAAACTCATTGACATCGACAATTCGTTTTTTATTCCGAACCTCAATAATTTTCCTGGCCAGAGTTTTTGCGTTAAATACTTCTCCGTATTGAGAGAAAATTTTTACAAGCTCGGTTTCGGGATAATTGTTAACCACATCAGCCGCGGTAAGATTTCCTTCCCGGTTCATTCGCATATCGAGAGCTGCATTGAATCGAATTGAAAATCCGCGCGATGGCTCATCAATCTGGTATGAAGAGATACCGAGGTCGGCGAGAATTCCGTCGACAGGTATGGCATTATAATAACTGAGAAAATTTTTCAGGTACCGGTAATTATGTCTGACAAGAATGAAGCGTTCGTCCCTGATAGCATTACGAACCGCGTCTTCGTCCTGGTCAAATGCGATGAGTCTTCCGTTCGGACCGAGCTTAGACAGAATAGCAGCGGAATGACCACCACCGCCGAAAGTGACGTCAACATAAGTACCATCGGGGTTAATTCCGAGAGCATCGATGCTTTCATCAAGCAAAACAGGTTTATGATAAGTCTTCGTCATTCTTCTTTTTACCCATTACTTCTTCTGCAAGCGTTCCGAAATCGACAGAGTCGTCTTTCATCATTCGCTCGTATTCATTCTCGGCCCAGACCTCGATGCGGTTACCGAATGCGAAAAGGATGATGTCCTTTTCGATTCCCGCATACTCTGTAAGAATTTTCGGAAGCAACAATCTGTTGGTTCCGTCGAGTTCTATCTCTGTTGCTCCGCGGTTGAACTTGCGGAGGAAGTCACGATTCTTTTTGATGTAGAGGTTGAGCTTGTTTACTTCTTCGCTGATTTTATCCCACTCCTTCTTAGTATAAATCACCAGGTGTTTCTCCATACCGCGATGCACGACATAACGCTTCTGTTCCTTGACGGGGATCTGTTTTTTCAGACCACCGGGAAGAAGGAAGCGCCCTTTAGCATCAACTGTACACGGATATTCTCCGATGAAACCGCTCATCCGGATCTTTTTTTGGTTGCGCTAATGTAAAATTATTTTTTCCACTTTTTACCACTTTTTGACACTTTGTTGAAAACTTTAGATTTTGAGGGGCAAAACGGCCTTTGGAAGTGGCTTACTTTATCCGAATCCGCGAGAAGTCGGAAAAGAGGAGCAAATCCGGAAGGCAATGGATTCCAATTCCATCTCAAAACATTTCAGGAAACCCGGAATCATGGAATCATGGAATTA
>CAZAON010000415.1:0-30410 GCA_964486655.1 uncultured Flavobacteriales bacterium | reverse complement strand
ATTCTGTGCCTGAGGAAATGCGTTAAATGGTTGTCTGGCATGAATGCCGTCTTTTCTGCCACCTATGATCAGCCATTTGTCACCATGTTGAGCATATGCATAGGAATGCAATCCCGGTAATCCCGAAATGGATACCGGTTGCAAATCAATTGCATAATCAAATGAAGTCTGGCCGAATGATTTTAATGCTAAAAGCAGAAGTCCGGTTAAAATGAAAAATAATCTCATATCTTTTTGTTTATTCAAACAAAGATAAAAGACTGTTATTCCTAATTCTGTAACAATTGTTACAGATCAGATTGATGAATTGAGCTGTCAGGAAAATTTATGGAAAAATTGCTATTATAATCTTGAATGTTTTTGACAAATAAGCCGGAAACTGTTTTTATAATAGTTTTCATCATTCAATAGCTGTTCGAAGGCATATCCGGGTTTGGTAAAAGTTTTGAAATAGAGGTTTAGAAGTTTCATTTTAATAATCGAAAATATGCTCAATCGTTATATTTCGCTTTTCCAGACTTAATATTAATTCATTCAACGAACTAACCGGAGTAACAATAGCTATTCGTTTCATTGAAGGATATGATGAGAACGGTTGTGTAAAAACAGTCCGTGAATTTTCAAACTTCGGATTATTTTCTGTCGACAAGACAGAAAAAAGAATAGCAGAATTATTTCCTGCAATTTCTTTAAAAGCATGACCGCTTTTTGCAAGATTACAAATCGCATCTTTAAATTTATCATATCGCGGCAGATAGACCAAACTGTCATTCTCAAGAACTACTGCAGTCGTTGGAATTACTTCTTCATACACCTGTTTTGTTCCCAATCCTATTAATTTTCCATAGCCATATTTTACCAATAGTTCCGAAGTGAGAGTATACCTGCGTTCGATCTTTCGAATAAAATTATCACCAAAAAATGAAATGGAATTCCACAAATATTTCAATCTGTTTTTAAAATCAAATTCATACCATGGCCGGTCCTTAATAAAGTCAACATAATCACGGGTAAACTGCGCATTAAACTTGTCTTCTTCCGTAATAGGAGTTTTTGTATCAGTTATTCGGCCAACAACAATTTCATACCACGATTTTGCATCATACTCAATAGTCGCGCTGGTACCGATAACCCAGATCATAAAATGATACCCTGTGTTGACCGGAAAATTATCTTTAATCTGATCGTTTATGATTTTATAGCTTTCCCAAATTTGTGAAGTATGACTCATAAACGGAAAAGTCGTAGCGGTATGCTGTTTAAAATAATTCGCCTGTTCTTCCGGACTAAATACTAAATACCATTCCGGAAATGTCAGGAATGTCTGATCTGCCGGTCTTACATCAGCTTTAGGTGTAAGTGGATGTTGGTTAGTCTTTAACCATTCTTTTGGAACAACAAGTCCCTGGCCGGCAGCAATAGTAGTTGGATTCTTTTTTTTGAAGAAGAAAATACAAGCCGCCAGCGATAAAGAAAGAATAGTAAGAATTGCCAGACGATTCATAATTACATTTTAGTAAACGATACAAGTGTATTCAACGAAGGGTCTTTATCCTGAAGAATCCGTTCTCCTGAATCTTTAAAACCATGATTAGAAATAATTTTACTCCATTCTTCGATAGACTTGAAGGATTTAAATTCCGAAATATCAGTTTCCCAACTAATGTTCAATCCTAAATTAAATACCGAATGTACCAATGAAACGAATGTTGCAAATTCAGGAGTCTTTACATCGTGGTCTCTCATGATAAACTTTCCGTCTTTTCTCAGAATGCGATGAATGGATTTAATATATCCGTTGAGCAATTCATGAGGACAGTGATGCAGCCCGATATGACACGTAACCAGATCGACACTGTTGTCAGGAATATCAGATGCTTTAATTGGCTGATAATTATCAAGAGGAATGAACTTGCCCAATTTGCGGATTTGGCCTCTTTCGAATATATCGGCTATTGAATTGTTTGGAGCAATATCATTCGAAATAAAAATGCTGCCCGAAAGTGAAATATGTTTTTTAAGTTCGGAGATGTACCTGCCTGTGGAACCAATTTCAAGATATCCGTCAATTCGTGTTTTACTACCCAGTAATTTTAAAACCTGGTTCGACATTTCTCTTTTCTGTTTTTTTAGAGCTGGCAATGCAAGAGTCAATTCCGATAGAAATGGTTTTATTTTGGGAAGATTTAATTGAACAGTCTTATATATTTCTTCATCCGTATTTTTTTCCTTCGTTGTGGTAGCTATCAGATGATGAAACTTGTCTTCAGGGTATAGGTGAAAAATTACCTGAAGAAATCTGAAGAAATCATCACTCCATTTAGTATTTGAAAAGACGGATTTAAATTCTGAATTCATATTAATTGTTTTTATAGTATTTGTCCCAAAGTACATTTCTGAATTTAAAATGCGGATCAAGTTCTTTTTTTAATTCAAACAGCTTTTTTGCATTCGGATATGCTTTATGAAATTGTTCAATTGTGGCATGTGGCTGGTAAGGGAGATAATATGTACCATTATGCTCAATTACGGCATCGATTAATTCGCGCGTCCAGACACCAACTTTGTTTTTTTCGACTTCATCAGTTTTTTGTTTGTAATAGACAACAAAAGCAAAGACTTCTTCTCTTGCCCATGCAAGTAGCGATCCTTTATCGTTTTTCGCATGTCTGATTGAAACATTGATCACATTTACTTTATGTCTTCTGAAAATTTCGGACATTTTATCTGTAAACGGATCAAATTTTTCGACATTGACAAAATATTCCTGTAAAACATATGTACTTTTCTTTCTTGACTCAGGTTCAAGTTCAAACACATCATAGCCCGCTTCGTAATTTCGCCAGTGTATTTTTTTCGCAGCGAAAAGGATCGGATCAATTAAAAATTCACGTCTCCATTTCCCAAAATTACTTTTACTGAATGCCCCGATAAAATATCGTTCCACCGGATAAGCGGCAGCCAAAGGCATTAACCTGGTTTTTACAGTTGGTTTTGAGTTGGTTTTAGTCCAGCTTACCGCTCTTACATTTTTATACTGAGGCGAATAGATATCTCCATTATGAAATACGACATCATTATTTTCACGAACGTTTTCAAAAAAATAATTTTTGTATTCACTCCGTTTCATTTTTTTATGACTTCTTTTTACTGCCACATTTTCCTCCAATTCAAGTTCGGCATTGGCGACAATTGCAATAGCGTTATAACATCCGATGCATGCGTAGAACAATTCGGGTTTGACGACAGGGGAAGTATGAACCATTTCACCGGTTGCAAGAATTACATCAAGTGACTTAACCGATAATATCAAAGGTCCGTGTCCGATATATCTTCCATGGCAGTTTACACTTAAAGACCCGCCCACAGTAAAATTTGCATAGGTCTGCATGGTCTTTACACTCAGGTTAAATTTATCAATGTACTTTTGTATATCACACCATCTGATTCCCGATTGAACTTTTATCGTTTTATTTTCTGCTGAAAATTCAAGAACATTATTCAGCTTTCTCATATCAATATGAGTTGTATTCTGACTGGCGGTTTGTCCGCCCATGCTGAATCTCCCGCCACCGATACAAACCGGATTATTAGTAGCGCGAATAATGGTAAGTAGATCCTCAATTGTTTCGGGAGTTTCAACTTTAGAAACTATTACCGGATTTAGCTGTGTAATATCGTTTACAATTCTTTCTTCAGTATTCCGAAGAGGAATTAGTTCGGCTGAACCATTCTTATAATAATCAGGTGCGGAATTTGGCACTGCACCAAATCTGTTTGAATTAATATTTCCTTTTTTAAATCCAAGCAGGTAAAAAAGGATAATTGGACCAATAACTGGAATCAGAATAAGTCCGAGCCAGGCACCTTTTTTATTTGAATCATGTAAGCGTTTTACGGATGTTGAGTATAGCGCCCAGAATAACAAGGGATAAATTGCCCATGTGGCAGAATAGGAAATTAAAAATTCTAATAAATTAAATAAGACATAAAACGAAGACCAGATAAATGCGGATGCGGTCCAATATGTGAACCGGTTTATTCGACCCCTTGTCGTAAAAAGTAAATAGCTAACAGGGAGTTTTTCTTTTAATACCATTTATTTTTTATCCGGCTCTTTTGAATCGTCTTTTTTTGCGTTTCCTGAATTTTCCTCACCTTTTAAATAAGAAGGCAGATTTAATCCGGCCATATTAAATAAGTCATTCAGAGGCGGAACAGTTTTCATCATCCCGGAAACAAAATTAGCCGTTGAGGTATTCCCATTTTCACCGCCATTTGCAGAATCCCAAACGGTGATTTTATCTATTTTAATATTCTTAACAGCTTCAACCTGTGTTTTGACAAGTTCAGGAAGTTTTTCGATGAGCAACAGCTGGAAGGCTTTATTCGGATCGCCACCTGCAGCGGCAACAACTTCTTTATAACCCTCGGCCTGTTTGGTAAGGATCTGGAACAATCCTTTCGCTTCAGCTTCCATCTTGGCATAGATGGCATCAGCTTCTCCTTTTGCATTTTCACGAATGGATTCCGCAATGGCTTGTGCTTCGATGATTGCTCGTTGTTTTGCAATTTCGGCAGGTACAACGATGTTTGCTATTTGAGTTGAACGTTCTCTTTCTGAACGGGCCAACTCGGCTTTCTGTTCAGCGACATATGATTCTTCCAATGCTTTCGCCTGTTGTACTTTTTCGGCACTGATGGCAATACGTAAAGCTTCCGCTTCTTTTTCACGACGGGATGCATCTGAATTTGCAATGGCAATTTTAGCTTCGTTCTCTCCCTGAATCGCGACAGCATTTGCTTCGGAAGTTTTTACACGGGTATCTCTTTGTGCTTCGGCTTTACCAATGGTTTCGTCTTTAACGGCAGTTGCGATGCTGACTTCTTTATCTTTCTGTGTGATTGCAATTTTTACATCACGGTCTCTGTGTGTCTCCGCAATCTGTGTATCTTTTTCCCTGTCGGCCAGAGCTTTTCCTGTTTCTCCTATTTTTTCCTGCTCGGCAACACTGATTTTTGCTTCATTAATAGCTTTCGCGGCAGCCTCTTTTCCTAATGCTTCGATGTAACCGGATTCATCTTTGATATCGGTAACGTTTACGTTGATGAGTTTTAATCCGATCTTCTTTAATTCACTGTCAACATTTTTAGAAATATTATCTAAAAACTTATCGCGGTCGGAGTTAATCTCTTCGATAGTCATTGTAGCGATTACAAGTCGTAATTGACCGAATAAAATATCCTTTGCCAATTCCTGGATTTGCTCAGAAGATAATCCTAATAATCTTTCTGCCGCAGTATTCATACTGTCGCTTTCAGTTGAAATAGCGATGGTGAAACGGCATGGAACATCCACTCTGATATTCTGACGACTCAGTGCGTTTGTCAGATTCGCTTCAATGGATAATGGTTTTAAATCTAAAAATGCATAATCCTGGATAACGGGCCAGATAAAGGCACCACCTCCATGAATACACTTTGCAGACGTCCCGCCAGTGCGACCATATACAACAAGGATTTTATCTGAAGGACATCTTTTATATCTTGAAACTAAAGCGGAAATCGTTACAAACAATACAATTGCTGCAACAACAATTATCATAATCGGGGACATATGTATATTTAATTTTAAATGGGTTCTACAATAAGAATATTCTGATTTTCAATTTTTACAACTTTAACAGTGGAGCCTGATTGTATTTTATCATGCTCAGTCATTGCTTCCAGCTCATGAAATGATCCGTTAACACTAATCATTATTTTTCCTTTACCTGATTTTCTTTCGGGTATTGTCAGATAAACTTCGGCTGTTTTATTTAATGTATTAGAAATCTTAAACGAATTATCTTCTGCTAATTTTTGCAATTGCTTTATCACAATAAAAAACAAGTAAACAAATCCGATTCCAACAATCAGAGAAAGTACAATTAATGCCGTGCGGTTTGGAATTGAATTATAAAATGAAATTCCGGTCCAGCTGAATCCCAGCAATAAGTTGATCAGATTTCGTAAAGAAAAGAGTTGAAAGGGATGGTCACCACCGTCGAGATTACTATCAAAGTCCGCCTGCAATCCATCGGTCGAGTCTGAACCCATGAAAGTCATTATCGTTTGAATGGCAAAAATGATACTTGCAGGTATTGCAATATACCAGAAGGTTTTGAGAAGAGGTTCTAAATTAGCGAGTGCGTCCATGCGAGTCAAATTTAGTAGAAAAATTCAAATGACAAATTCCCGATCCGAATTCCTTATTTAGGGTTCCTGATGATTCAAGGCACTGGTTTATTCATTGTCCAATATCCTTTTTCCTTTGCCCTTTCTTCTAATTCCACTACCTTCATCACGATTATGCTCGAAATTGGAAAATACAATGAATTAGAAGTTAAATCCGATTCTTCTGTTGGACTATATTTAACTGACGGAGATGAAGATGTACTATTGCCAAACCGTTACGTAAAGGGCGATTTAAATGTCGGTGATCATGTAAAGGTGTTTGTTTATCTTGACAATGAAAATCGACCGGTAGCGACAACAGAGACCCCATTTGCCGAAGTGGGCGACTTTGTTTTTTTAAAGGTTAAAGAGGTTAATACTTTCGGAGCTTTTTTAGATTGGGGTATTTCAAAGGATTTGTTTGTCGCTTATTCGGAGCAGAGAAATCCGATGTCGCCCGGGGAAAAGCACCTTGTTTATATTTTCATGGATGAACAATCAGGCAGACTGGCTGCTACTTCACGGTGGCATAAACATATTCAGATGCCCGATGAAATTGAAGAAGGTGAAGAAGTACAGCTTCTGATCGCCGAAAAAACAGATCTTGGATGGCGGGCCATAATAAATAATACCTGCGAAGGATTGATTTATAACAGCGAAGTTTTTCAGGAATTAAAACCGGGAGATCTTGTACGTGGCTATGTTCGAATTATAAGAGATGATGGTAAAGTTGATCTTCGGCTTCAACCTGAGGGCTATGTAAACGTCGAAAACAATACAAGCGCAATCCTTCATTATTTAAAAGAAAATAAAGGTGTTTTGCCACTCGGTGATAAGAGTCAGGCCGAAGACATCTATCGGATATTAAAAATCAGCAAGAAAACTTTTAAAAAGACAATTGGCGCTTTGTACAAGCAGCGACTTGTGGAGATTACAGATTTTGAAGTTAAGCTGTCAGCAAAGAGCTAAAGAATTATTCCAAATTGCAAATTCCAATTTTCCGGGTCCAACGTATCAAAGAAAGTAAAAATTATTTTTCGGCTAACAGAGCTTTCCTGGCAGCTTTAAGTTTTACAATCTGTTCTTTTGTAACGGTTGGATAAGTCAGTTTAAGTCTTTCAAATTGTTCAGTGATTATTGCGCCAAGTATGAGTCGTGTAAACCATTTATCATCTGCAGGAACAACAAACCAGGGAGCGTAATCGGTTGAAGTAGCTGAAAGCATTTCTTCATATGCATTCATGTATTTATCCCAATGAAGTCTTTCATTGTAATCGGCAATTGAAAATTTCCAGTTTTTTTCAGGATTATCTATTCGTTCTATAAACCTTTTCTTTTGTTCGTTTTTTGAAACGTGTAAGAAGAATTTCAAAATTATTGTTCCATTTTCGGACAGATTTTTTTCAAACCGGTTAATTTGTTTGTAGCGTCTTTTCCAGAAATCATTATCAATATCTTTTAATGAATCAATATCGGGTAATTTTTCATTTAGAATAAATTCAGGATGAACCCGGGTTACAAGAACATTCTCATAGTGTGATCTGTTAAATATTCCGATTTCACCACGCGCAGGTAATTCTTTATAATGTCTCCAGAAATAATCATGATCAATTTCCTGCGAGGAAGGAACTTTAAACGAAGCAACTTTTACACCTGAGGGATTTAGTCCGCTTAATACATGTTTTATTGCCCCATCTTTTCCTGCGGCGTCCATTGCCTGGAGAACTATTAGTACACTATATTCATCGTGAGCATACAACTTATCCTGCATTTTGGAAAGATTTACAATACCCTCTTGCAGAATTTTCTCTCCGTCTTTTTTTGAGATAATCTTTTGATCACTCGAAGTCTTATAATCTTTTTTAAGTGAAATTTTTTTACCGGGTTTCACGAAAAGTGATTGCAGGTATTTTAGTGATTTTTTCTCCATCTCAATTAATTTTAAGTTAATTCAAATATACCGGTAATATTCAAATAAAACTCCGGTAATTTTCACAACAATTTAGAGAAAAGATGATAAATTTAATAGCGGAATAATTTATTTTTCGATCATTATTGGCCAAGTTTAGCAAGACTCTCCTTAGCACGTTCATTTCCCGGTCTTATTTTGAGTGCCTGTTTATAGCATTTAATCGATTCCTCCTTATTTTTCAGTGCAAGCTGAACATCACCCTTGTCGTTCCAGGCAACTACAATATCAGGAAATATTTTGGTATAATATTCATATAAAATGAGAGCCTTTTCATACTTATCTTCTTCGATAAGCTTTCGGCCGACTTCCAATAATATCATATCGTCTTTAACTTCGATATTTTCCTTTTGCAGGATTGCCGACAGATCATTTCCGTCTGTATTATTAAGCAATTCATAAATTACTTTTGACTGTTGATCTTTAAATCCTTCTGACATTTCTATTGCATCCTGTTCAATTTTTCCCCTGAAGTATAATTGTGTAACATTCGGTAAAACCATGTTGCTGTTTAAGGAGCTCTCGTTAGTAACCATATAAAACACAACTCCTTCTTCCGGCAACCGCAGAATATGGGCAAAATATATTCCGTTACTGCCGCCATTACTGATTAATTTTGTGTTTCGCCTGCTTTTTGAAATGTTGCAACCATAACCAAAATAAGATTCTCCATTATACCCTTCTTCTTCAATGAAGCCTGTAAACATCTTTTCAATATTTTTTTCACTGAGAACCGAATGGTTGGTAAAGCTGTTTATCCAGAGAAGCATATCATTTAATGAAACTTCTAATCCCCCGTTTGCTTTTAGATTCCAGTATGGTCCGCCGCCTGCTTCTTTAAAATGTTGCTGATGTGTTCCCCAGATTTTTCCATTTTTATAGCCGATAGCGACCGGGTCTTTGGCAGTAAGAGGATATTGATAACCAATATTCTTTATTCCGATCTGATCAAACAAATTGGTTTTTAAGAATTGTTCATAATCCACCCCCGAAATTTTTTCTATAATTATTCCTAAGATACTGTAACCTACATTCGTATAAACGGCTTTTTCTCCGGGAGTAAAGGCAAGTGGTTCCGAAAAGGCGCGCTTTAAAAAATCATCGGTTTTAATTATTTCGTAATCACCTTTGTCATCATTTAAAAATTCATGGAATCCCGAAGAGTGAGTCAGCAATTGATGGATGGTAATATTGGCCTTATCTGCCGGTACGTTTGGAAAGAATTTATTCAGCTTGTCGTCGACAGTTATTTTATTTTGTTCAACCAATTTCATTATTGCAGCTGCAGTGAACGCTTTTGTAATACTTCCAATCGAAGCAAGCGTTGAAGTTGTAAAGGGTATTTTATTTTCTTTATCCGCCCAGCCATAACCTTTACTGAAAATTTTCTTGTCGTCTTTTATAATTAACATTCCGCCCGAAAATCCTTTTTCTTTTTCCAGACCGGTGAGATATTTATCAATAAGTCTGCATGTATCATTATTGGCAACAATGCCGGTGGGATCAACCGACTTATTTGATTGCGCTGAAGAAGATAAAATAGTGAAGACGGAAACGAATACGATCAGTAATAGTTTTTTCATTGTATTATTTTTAATAATACAAGTTTAGGCTTTACTTATCGTGATTCTTGAAAATTAATACACTTTAACATTTCTATTCGGAGCGATTTATATCTCCAATCATATCTTTTACCTTACTGATAACGGAGTCTATCTTCCCTTCCTGTTTTCTGATCATTTTTGGTCTGATATAAAACCAATTGAATAATACCCACGCGGCTGTTATTCCGTACGCTAATATTCTTCCCGTAAATGACATCAAATCTGTCGGCTCTATCATATAAAGAAACAATCCGGTCGAAAGCATAATAAAATATATGTTAAGCATGGTGCTGTGAAGAAATTGCTGCCTCGATTTCAAAATCAAAAGTTTTTCCAGGTACTCTTTATTGTTAGACGAGCTGTCGATGTCTTTAATAGCGGGCTTTAACTGATTATAAGCAAGTCCGTAAACTGCCATTGCTAGTATAATTAAAACAATTCCCGTTTTGGTTGTTATTTGTTGAGGATTATATTCTATCCATATCCAAATAATGAAGAGTGACGTTAAGGCAAAAATTAAATTCGTGAAGAATACTTTTCTCAGGCTGGAACGTTTAATCTTTTTCCATTTTGCAAAAAGCTCTTCTTTATCGGGTTGAAGTGCGGATTGTTTCTTCCACAAATCATTCAGGTTAATACCGCTATTCATATTTTTTGAATTTCTCCGTGAGTTTTTCTTTTATTCTGTGTATCCGTACCCGGACATTCGCTTCCGACAATCCGGTAATACTCGCAATTTCAGACTGCTTTATATCCTCCAGTTCCAGAGAAATGATTATACGGTCCATCTCCGGTAATTCCGAGATACATTTATATAAAAATTCAAGCTGAGGCTCTTTATCGTGTGTTGGTTCTTCACCGAGATTTGCAGGAACATCGACTTTACTGATTCGTTTTTCCTTTTCTAAGTTTCGGAGACAATTGTTCGTTGCAATCCGGTAAATCCATGTACCAATGGAAGACTCATTTCTGAAGTTATCCAACTGTTTCCATACTGCAATAAATGTTTCCTGTGCCAGATCTTGTGCCACATCATAGTCATTCACATAACCCATACAAAGGCGAAATATTTTCTGCCAGTACGACTTGTATATTTCTTCGAATGACATTACCTGGTAGCAATGAATTTATTTAATTGAGCAAGATACCATTCTTTGTCATCGAACATTATAAAATGAAGACCTTTTCCGGCATACTGCAGTTCAGCTGTCTTTAGATTTTTGTATTGTTCTTCTACTGCTGTGCCGGCACTTTTAAATTCGGGTTCCAGCAAAATTAAAGCCGGACAATTCACTGTGCTGATTTTTGAACGCAGGTCTGTATTCATGAAATCGCAATACATTTCTGCAAATGTTTTACGATCCGATTTCATACTCCAACCAACGATCAGTTCATGTTTTGAAGTGTCACTTGCGAGTTGTGCAATGTTGGCCTTCTGCATCTGCTCGAATTGTTCATTGCTTGCTGCTGTAATCTGAGAAACAATTGGTGAACAGTCATTGTTCTCTTTTACTTTAAACATCGGACTCATCATTGCCGGCAAACAAGGCAGAGCGTCTACGACTACGATTTTGCTAACAAGTTCAGGGTGTTCAGCAGCAATTGCCATTGCAAGTCCGCCACCCATACTATGTCCGATAATGATTGGTTTATCTATCTTCTTTTCCTGAATAAATGCCGAAATGGATTTTGTCCATTTATCGAAAGATGGATTCTCCTCAGGAGTCGCACCGGCAAAACCGGGCATGGTCAGAACATAACAGGTATAGTCTTTTTCAAAAAGTGATTTGGTTTCATTCCAAACGTCGCCGGAGCAGGAAAAACCGGGAATAAAGATGATTGATTTATCGCCTTTGCCGGATTTGACGACGTTGAATGCGTATTTTGTCTCCCCGAAAACGTTGATACAGAGGACAATGAATAATATGAAGATTATGGCGACCTTATGTGCCGGGTTCAGGGAATTGGTAGAGTTCATAGGATTAGGTATTGGTTTTTTAGGTTTTATATTGTTTAGATACTAAAGAGAAAGGAATGTTACAGAATCGGAAAAAAATCTTTTCGCCCCGAAATCAATTCTTATGGAGCATTAACGTAATGATCCTGAACCATGGATCGGTCATAGATGAGTTGGTAAATTCATGTAGAACAAAAGCTGATATTATGATATTAAAAAGTTTAGAGATATCTTCAATTACCAACCCATAGTATTTATGAGATCTTCAACGATCACAGATTCGATCGGATGTTTTGTATTCGGCAGAATTTTTAAAGTGCTGTTTTTAAGAAGTTGGCTTACGTGAGTCGTTTCTGAAATTGAAACCATTTTATCGGATTCGCCAATGGCTACTATTACATTATGATTAATGTTTTTGAAATCTTCATCAGTAAGAACGTTTCTTTCACCCATCTCAACCATCATCTTTGCAGTTTTTAGTAAAATGGATTTCCAATCGGAAGGTGAATGTCTTTTAGAAAGTGTCTCAGCAAATGCCGGTAATTTTTCAATAATTTTTTCCGAATCGAGCATTCCTGCTTCCTGCCTGGCCCCTTCAGGAGTCCAGTTGAATTTTGTAGCCAGTGTATAAATGTGGTCCACCTTTTCCGGAAAATATCTGGCTAAATACAAAGCAACATAGCCACCCATGCTATAACCGAAAATATCAGTTGTATGAATAGAATTTTTATCCATCCATTCAAGAACATCGTTGGCAAAAAGTTTTATGGAAAAATCTTCTGACGGAATTTCTTTTCCTCCGTGACCGCTAAAATCAAGAGTGTGAACTTTAAATTTTTCGGAGAGTTTATCAGCGAGCGGAATTAATTGTCCGGATGAGCCTATAGCCCCGTGGAGTAACAGCATATATTCTTTGTGTCAATATTTTAATATTATTTTCTGGCTATTGTGTAAAAATAGACCTCATTTACCTATTTATTGAATAATACTATTTATTTATTCCCTGTAGTTTTAACAATTTGTTATTTTTGTCAAAATGTTTTTTTTGAAGAAAAATATAGGAAAATTATCGACAGTTATCTCGATACTTGTTATTGGTGTACTTTTATATCAGGGTATTTCACTCCAAATAACTAGTCCTTATTCTGAAAAAGGGGATTTAATACAGACCAATATTTGTGCAAGTGATATTTTTGTAGAAAATTCACTAATAGCTAATTATACTGTTTCTTCGCCGGCACCTTCAATTACAATTTTGAATGGAAGGAATTCAGGAAATGGATTTGTAAGTAAAACTTTTCATCAGGGTGCTTTAACTAGCTCTGACTTAAATAACAATACCGACAATAATTACTTCATCTCAAAGGCTCAGAGATTTTTTCAGATACGGCAATTGCATTTGGCTTTTTGTGTTTTTAGGATTTGAGATATACATTACAATTTATACAATTTTAGTCTGACAGATTACCGTTCTCCGGGTAAGCTGTATGATGTCATTAATATCGGAGTCATTCACATTAATAAAACTTACAAAATGGAAAATAATCCAAATGAAAATCATATGGGCGGGGGTGTAATGCCAATTGTTATTTATGTTGCATGTACCATTTTAGTACTTGTATTGGTTAAGGTATACTTCTTTTAATCATCAGCCAGGTGGGAATTTAACTATTTCCACCTGTGCTTATTTCTTTTAACTACCTCATAAAAACAAAAATTAATGTTAAAGCAGATATTATGAAATTATTATCAAAAACAGGAAATCCGTTTTTCAGAAATTCAATTATAAGAAGCAGTAAAGATTTTATACTGATAACCTTGGGAATTTTCTCTGCTGCATTTGGATTCAAAGGGTTTTTATTAACCAATAATTTTATTGATGGAGGTGCAACAGGCATTTCATTGTTAATTGCATCGTTGACAGGTATTCCGTTATATCAACTGATTGTTATTGTAAACCTGCCTTTCGTTATTTTAGGATATACCATAATTGATAAAAGATTTGCATTTAAAATGATAGCTGCAATTTCCGGGCTTGCTTTATGCCTGGCTCTGGTAAGCTTTCCCGATGTGACAAAGGATAATTTACTTGTAGCTGTATTTGGTGGTTTTTTTCTTGGAGCCGGAATTGGACTTTCAATAAGAGGTGGCGCAGTATTGGATGGAACTGAAGTATTGGCTATTTATCTGAGCCGGAAGTTTGGTACAACAATAGGTGATATAATTATCATCATCAATGTGATGATATTTTCTGCAGCAGCATATTTTCTAACTGTAGAGATTGCCTTATATTCGATGATTACATATTTGGCTGCCTCCAGAACATTGGATTTTATCATTGAAGGGATTGAAGAGTATATTGGAGTAACAATAATTTCTTCATAAACTCAATACTGAAATATTATTGATCGACCGGGATGCATTTGTTGTTATGAATAGTGTTAAAGATACAAGAGGCGGAATGATTAAAAAGCGCCCGTTAAAGAATTAATTGTATGTGGAGATTTTTTGCGAATAGAATTTTACGGAACCGGTTTGCATTCTTACTTATTTTATGCGGAATTACCGCTTTTATGGCTTACCGGGCAAGTCATATTCAACTTTCCTATGAATTCGCGAAGGTATTACCTAATACCGATCCGGCTTATACCGAATACGAGAATTTTAAGAAAATATTCGGCGAAGATGGCAGTGTGATGGTAATAGGAATGAAAAATGAAAATTTGTTTTCTAAAGATGTTTTGAATGACTGGTATCATCTAAGCAATAATATTAAGAACGTTTCCGGAATTCAGGATGTTTTATCAGTAGCAACATTATTTAATATTACGAGGAATGACAGCTTGGGACGATTTGATTTTAATCCGATAATGAACGGTCCGGTCAAAACTCAAAACCAGGCCGATAGTTTAAGAGAAATTATTTATTCGTTGCCTTTTTATGACGGACTTGTCTTAAACAGAAAAACAAATGCAACGGTACTTGCCATAACTTTCAAGAAAGCGGATCTGGATTCCAAGCACAGGATCCAGATGGTAGGGCAAATTAAAGAGTTGGGCGAAATATTTTCTAAAAAGCATAATATAAGTCTGCATTATTCAGGAATGCCCTACATAAGAACCGCAATTATGAATAAGGTAGCCGGGGAGATGAAGCTGTTTCTGTTATTAGGGGTAGTAATTACTGCTTTGATTCTCTGGATGTTTTTTCGCAGTATAATTTCAGTTTTCTTTTCAATTTTAGTTGTGATTGCAGGTGTGATTTTAACAATGGGCACAATTGAATTGTTAAACTATAAGATTACCATTTTAACCGGATTAATTCCGCCTTTGATAATGGTTATCGGAGTTCCCAATTGCATATTTCTAATAAATAAATATCACAGTGAATATGCAAGACATGGTAATAAAATAAAGGCACTAACGAGAATGATCTCAACGATCGGCGTTTCATTGTTTTTAGCAAATATTACTACTGCCATCGGTTTTGGTGTTTTATATTTTACCAACAGTTCATTTTTAACGCAGTTTGGAATTATTGCAGCATTAAATGTGATGTTGACTTTTTTTCTGACACTGATTTTTATACCGATTATATTAAGTTATCTGCCTGCACCAAAAGCAAGAGAAATGATGCATTTGGAAGGAAAAAGAATTAACCGTGTTCTAAGTATAATTGACCATCTTGTTCATAACAGGCGAAACTCAATATATGTTATTATAGCGACAATAACTGCAATATCAATTTACGGTATGATGCAAATTGATATGACCGGATATGTGGTTGATGATCTGCCGGAAAACGATCCGGTATATGCCGATCTCAGATTCTTCGAATCAAATTTTAAAGGAGTACTTCCCTTTGAGGTGTTTATTGATACGAAGAAGCCTAACGGTGTTTTCGAAAATAATGCCAGGGTCCTTTATAAGATTAAAGGATTGCAAAAAGTTTTGGAACAGTATCCGGAGTTGTCAAGAGCAGTGTCTGTTACCGAAGGAATTAAATTTACATACCAGGCGTATCGTGGCGGCGAAAGAAAATATTATATCCTGCCGGGTATTGGAGAGCTAAAGAACTTAAATGATTATGCATCTACCGTTAAAGGAAATGAAAACAAATTAAAATCATTTATCGATTCAACAAAGCAATATACCCGTGTTAGTATTCAAATGGCCGATGTAGGTTCGACAAGAATAAAGGAATTATTAGGTGAAATTAAACCAAGAGTTGATTCGGTATTTAAAGGTGAAAATTACGATGTCAAACTCACAGGACATAGTCTGATGTTCCTGAAGGGGAACGACTATTTGTTGAAGAATCTTTTCGAGAGCCTGTTAATTGAAATTATTTTAATTGCTCTGGTTGGATTAGCATTATTCCGTTCAGTTAGAATAATTCTCTTATCAAAACTGCCTTGCCTGATTCCTCTTATTATTACTGCGGGTATTATGGGCTATCTGGGAATCCGTTTTAAGCCATCGACAATTTTAATTTTCAGCATTGCATTTGGTATAGCTTCTGATGGAACGATATATTTCCTGGCTAAATACAGGCAAGAGTTGAAGGCTCATAAAAGAACCATTAAGGAAGCGGTATCGGTTACTATCAGAGAAACCGGATTAAGTATGATTTACACGGCTGTGATATTATTCTTCGGATTCGGGATTTTTTCAGCATCGGAATTCGGAGGCATTACAGCATTGGGAATTCTAATTTCAATTACACTACTTGTATCAATGATAACAAATCTGCTTTTACTTCCAAGCATATTATTGTCAATCGATAAATGGGTAAGCCGGAAAGAAATTATTTCGGAGGCTCTGATTGAAATTGTGGATGGGGATGAAGGCTAAAAAATAATTAGTAGACTCTTAGCTCGAGAATAATGTATGAACTGAGGCATTACTGTTTGTAATTTCAAACTCAGTTAACCTCTTTCCACCAGTGAGAGAATTTTTGATTACTATCCTTTAATCTTACCTTCTCTCCAATCATTGGAGTAATAATTGGTAAATTAACTTCTTCGTTATTTTCAATCAGTTTTTTAAGTGGTTCATCCCAGGGATGAGTCGAAAGAGAGAACTTCGACGAGTGAACGGCAAAAAGTTTTTTTGCTTTAATTTCTTTAGCGGCAGTAAGAATTTCTCCCGGAAGCATGTGAATATATCTCCATTTTATATCGTACTGTCCGTTCTCGAGGATTGCAAGATCAAACGGACCAAATTTGTTTCCAATTTCTTTAAAATGATTATCGTAACCGCTGTCACCTCCGATAAAAATATTTTGTGTCGGTGTTTTTAATGCAAAAGAGAGCCACAAGGATTTGTTGCGCTTAAACCCTCGTCCGGAAAAGTGACGGGCAGGCAGTGTATTGACAGTGAAGTCTCCAAGTGAAAATGATTCATTCCAGTCCTTCTCAATTATTTTATCCGGCGGAATCCCCCAGCGTTCCAGGTGTTCTCCAACTCCCAATCCGCATATGTATAATTTAATTTTTGAGCGTAATTTTTTTATTGTGCTATAGTCAAGGTGATCCCAATGATCATGAGTGATGAACAGATAATCAATTTCAGGAAAATCGTCGGTACTATAGATATCGGTACCCCTGAATGCTTTTTGACCCACAGGCAAAGGAGAGACTGAACCGCTGAATACCGGATCTACTAAAATGCGCTTGCCGTCCAGTTGCATATAGTAAGATGAATGACCGAACCAGATTAATACATCTTCGTTTTTGTCAAGACTTTTTAAATCAGTTTTAATGGAAGGAATCACATCAACTGGAATTTTTCGCTCCTTTTTCTCAAAGAAAAATTCTTTGAATACCTTATAAAAGCTTGTTCCCTCTGTAAGACTTGGTGTATAATTTAAATTTTGAAAAGAGCCATTTTTATAGTTTGGCGATCGTTTTATTAAACGCAATCTGTTTTTTTGGGGAAGACGTCCAAATTGTTCCTGAGATGTAAACAACAGGATTAAAAGAACGAGAAGAATAAGTATATATAACGTAATTAGCATGGTAGTAGGAGAGACGGGTACTCATGAATAAAATTGTAGGACATTAAGAAATTTGTTTATTAAAATTTTGACCCTCTGCCAGGCAATATAAGGGTTCGCCAAAATCAAATGAATATTTCCTAATGTTGCTCAATACTAAAATATTTTAGTGCATTATAAACAGCAATATGCATAATCGCTGCATGGTTTTCTTCCGGCAAATAATCGAAATACACATCAAGATTTTTATTTTTTGAATTTTTAAGTTTATCGGCCAGAACATTTGCTTCAACTTCCATGACGTGGGGATTTTCTGTCGGAGCCAGACCTTCTTTCCCGACACCAATATAAATTTCTCTCTTGCCAATTGTATTTATTACATCAGCTTTTAATTTTAACAGGGAGGCATTGTCCCACCATAAACTCGGACTTACAATTATATACCGGTAAAACAGTGTAGGCTTCTTAAATAGAATTTCCGTTGCCAGCAGTCCGCCCAGTGACTGACCAATAATAGTTTTCTTTGAAGTTGTCCTGTATTTTGTATTAATGTAAGGTTGTAATTCTTTTTCAATAAATGCAATGAATCTGTCTGAATGCCCGGAGGTCTGATTTTTTTTCTTGTCTGATTTCACTTTAGTCGGAAATGTAAAATCTCTTTTTCGATCAACGTTCGCTATGCCAACGATTATGGATTTAGGGGTTCGTTCAATCCAGGGAAAACTATTAAAGTGATAAAGTCCGACAATATGTATGAAATCTTCATCGGCAGAGCCATCCAGTAAATAAACTACGGGATAGGCAATTGAATCATTTTCAGCATAACCTTCGGGAAGATAAATATTGAGGATTCGGTATTCGGATAATTCTTTGGAATAAATTTCATCTACGACTCCAAGGGTGAATGATTTTGACCGTGTAGTATTTTCATTTTCTGACTGACCGAAAACAAAAGAGGATAGAAGAATTAAAGCGAATGTAATTGTACATCTGTATATCATAAAGAATGGTACTTGGGGATACTAAATATACAAAATTATACCATCCGAAAAATTAAATACAAAAGAGATATCTCAGTCCAGCTTATTGAGGTCTTCAATTTTAATCCAACCCGAAATTTTCTTGTCACCGAAATAAATACAATGAGCTGATTTGTTAATTATTTTGTCAACGTAAACAACATCACCTTTCAGAATGTAGGAACTTTTACGGGTTATGGCATTGTAATCGCTGTAGAAATACGCTTTATCCTTATCGGCATACCTGATTTGAATCCAATCTTCCGGCGTATCAATCTTAAATTTGACAGGTTCTTCGGAAAAGTGCTGCACATTACCGCAACCTCCATGATCTTCTGAAAGTTTAATAGATATTGTTTCGGAGTCTATGTGTTGAAGTTGTCCCGACTTAGCTTCGGATTTAGATAATGGATGATATGAATTTATCACTGCAACATTATTATTAATCCGGCCTTCGAAATAAAAAATGCATGAGAATCTTGGCTTTTTTGTTTCATCATCCATTCCGGTGTGATTTTCATAAAAGCCCATAATACGATTTGTAAACGGTTCTACGGCAATATTCAATTCGCCATAGGTGCCTGATTTAATTTTTTGTAATTCTGTTTGCTGAAAGTTTTGAGAGAAAAAGAGTATGAACAAAAAGGCCAATGTTTTCATATTCGGTTTTTATTTAAGGGTTGAAGTTATTACAAATAATTTCCAGTGATTATTGATGTTTTTGTAAGTTGCCGTCCATGCGAAATTAGTCGTGTCGATAATATTATTCGAAAGATCTTTAACAATAACCTGTTTTTGCAAAACAACATTCGCTACTGAACTGTCATTCGAAAAGTAAAATATCGGATCAGTAACGTTCTCCCACTTAATAAATTTTACAGAATTAAAATATTCTGTAAATCGTTTTCTATTGTCTTCTATTGATAGTCTCCTGACCGACCCACGATTTATGTCGAAAAGCGTATCGGCCATGTTTGAAAGCATAAGATCTACATCCTTATTTAAATGGGCATTTCTTTCTGATTCAAGAACCAAATTAAGTTCTATCAATGAATTAAAAGATTTTTGTTCGGTCGAATTGCAGCCCGGGTTAATTATTAACAGGATAAATAAAAACAAAGCTGTTTTCATCAGAATCTGATTTTAATTCCGGTATTAAATACGATCCCGTCCAGTGGAGCCCACACTTCGGTAAATTGAGGAGTGTTGTATGGTGCAGAATTCAAACTACCGAAATCAGTTTGTCTGACATTGGTGTAATTCTCAACATTTCCGAACAAAGTGTAATTCTTAATCGTGTATTCCACTAATGCGCCAAAGGTCCAATAACTTTTCGTTTTTGAATAATCACTTAAAGTTTGAACACTTTTATATTCGAAATCCAGACCAATTCTCCATTTCCCTGGTATTGAATAAAGAAGGTCACCTTTTATGCTATGATGCGGAGTAAGTGTGAGGTCTGATATAGAGTCGCTAAAATGATTGGTGGCATTAGTATAAGTATAGCCGATAAACAAAACGTATTCATAAAATCCGAATTTGAAAAAAGTCTCACCGCCATAACTGCGGGTATAACCATCGGCATTTATGAAATTGTAATTTATAGACGGGTTAAATTCTTCCGTCAGAATCAATGGTTTGTTTAGATAGGTATAAAAGAACATTTGGTTAATATTCAGAAAAAAATGTTCCCCCAAAGTGGTTTTGTAACCAATATCGGCGCTACCGCCGGCTGATTTTTCGGCATTTACAGTTTTCTTATTTATGGGCGAAACGTTTTTATATCCTAAAATTTCGGCTTCTTCATTGAAGATGGTTGGGTTCCTATAACCCATTCCGCCGCCAATTCGTGTTGTTAGTTTATGTGTCCATTTGAACAAAGCCGAAACACGAGGCAACGCAAAGAAATCGCCATCCATGACATAATCTCCTCTGAAACCGGCTTCAATTGCAACGATTTTGCCAAGCGAAAAAAGATAATTTAAAAATCCGCCAATTGTTTGGTACTCTTCATTTCTCAATATGGAAGAGTGGAGCGGATCTTCATTAAAATTATCACTGTAGAAATTCAGTCCGGATATTAAAACGTTTTGATTTTTGTTCTTAGTATAAGAAATTTCAGAGAATGATGAAATCTGTTTGCCCGAAAAGCGATATGATTCCAAATTGTCAGACGGATTAATTTCAAGGGAACGATTAAAAATATTAAAACTGTTTCTAACTGAAATAAAATTATTTTCATTGAACGTATGATCTAATTTTACCTGCGTAGTAATTCGGTCGATGTTATTTAATTCACGGTAAAAATGAAGGGAGTCGGGATATTCATTATTCATCAGGTGAATATCTCCACCTTGTCTTGTCTCTTCGGTAAACGTACCTCCGACAATTAATTTTGTCTTGTTATTAAAATAGACAAAAAGCTTCGGATTTAAATTATACTTTGTCAATTGGGGCATATCACTGTAACCATCTTTGTCGGCGTCAAAAAATTTATGTGTATTACGCTGACCCAATAATGTGAATCCCAGTTTTCCTGTTCGTTTACTTGTGTAAACATTCACGTCAAAGGCGCCGATCTGTGAGGCATTCAGGTGCAGTAATGTTTCACCGGAGCTTGGCTCTTTTGAAATTAGATTAATTAATCCGGAAATCGCTCCACCACCATATAAAGTAGAAGCTCCCCCTTTAATGTATTCGACCTGTCTTAAATCCAATGGAGGAATCTGCATAATACTCAGGCTTCCCGAAAATCCGCCATACAGAGGGAAGCCATCTTTTAATATCTGAGTATATCTCCCGTCCAATCCCTGTATTCTTACGTTAGCCGTATTACTCGTAGCAGATGTTTGCTGAACCTGAATGCCCGTGCTATGTGTAATCAGGTGCGCAATTTTACTTGGGTCCATGGTACTTGCTTCATCAATCTCTTCGGTCAGCACTTCGACCCTTGTCGGTGAATTTTCAATACTTTTATTTGCACGGGTTCCTTCAATTACAATTTCATTCAGATGACTGATATTTTGAGACAGAAAAATAGTTACGGGAGATCCCGTCTTTAACGGAAATGTAAATTGTTTCTCAAGACTCCTATAGCCAACAAGTCCGAATACGATTATATTTTCTCCCTGCGGGATGTTATTAATTATTACTTCACCATTCGCATTTGTACTGCCACCGTTCGTTGTTCCTTTAACAACAACAGTTGCGCCAATTAATACTTCTTTGGTAGTGCTGTCTTTTAAGATTGCCTGAAAATTGTTCTGTGCAAAAATTGCATTAGCAGTAAAAGAAAACAAAAACAGCAGTTTGAATTTTGTCATTCTGACAAATATACAAACCGGTTATCATTAAAGCGTAAACACCCTCGAAATATTAAATCCGAGTCTTATGCCGCCATCGTCCCATTTCGTACTTGTATGTGGGAAAAATTGTGACTCAACAATACCGAAACTGTTTGTCAGGTGTATTTGGAAAACGTGGCCACCGGTTTCAAGTTCGTATCCAACAGAAAAGGAGTCGTAATATTTTCTGGTATCAGAATCTTCGTAATAGTCGTTCAGACAATGTGAATATTCGGCGGTAATAGCTGAGCGTTTTGTAAACTTAAATCGAAATAATCCCGAAAGCCCGTACACATCATTTTTATCATCCGTTCTTTCGACAAGATTGTAATGAACTAAGTATGGTGCAATCTGAAAAGAAAAACTATTGGAAAATTTTCGAGCAAACATTGCCTCAAAGCAATATGACATTCTGCTGGTTGTATTTTCATAAACTTCAACTTCGTTTATTACTTTATCTTCTGCAGTATAAAATGCTGAAGCGAGTAAAGTAGCCGTTACTGGCATTCCGCCATCTTTCTGACGAAGTAATTTATATTTGAGAAAGCCATCGAACATTTTTTCTGAAGAACTTCTGCCAAATCCGAACATGAATCTGCCATCGAAGCTATATTCTAATCCCAGGCGGATATTAGCCGGACCGTCTAATCCCCATAATTCACTTCCGCCTGAATTGGCCGGACCGAACCTGTGAGAAATTCTAAAGTCTAATGTTCTTTTACCTAAAACTTCTGTAGTATGCTGATTGATCAGACGTGTTGATTTGAAGGTAGCTATGGCATAATCAGATTCATTCAGGTTCGAATCGAGTGAACCCCATTCCTGTGCCGATGCATATTGACACAAAGAAATGCTTAATAGTAAAATCAGTTTTTTCATACTAAATTTTTTGGGGAACGGATAATTGAATTAATGATTTTTTGAATACGGAGAGATCAGTTTGTTATTGGGGACAACCACGATCAATCCAGTTTTGTATTTTATTGGTGCTGCACTGATCCAGGAAACCACCCCCGTCGGGCATTGGTTCGTAACCTGTCTGATGAAGAATACTGCCCATCAGATCGCCATTGACAGCAAGATCTCTGGCATCAAAATAATTATCAAGATTAATATCCTGTGTATTTGGGGATTTATGACAGGCTGTTCGGTCGGAGCCGCAACTCGCCAGGAATATCGGGACCATATCAACATCGTAAGTCATGCCGGCAGTGTCACATGGTTCGGTAGACGGGTCATATATACCGGGATGAATGTCTTCGAAATTATCGTTGCTGCAACTAAAAATGGTTAGAAATATACCTGCCAGAAGCAGCCTGAATACTGTTGAATTAGTGTTAATCATAAACTGAATTTACTGAGTGCTAATATACAACCAAAGAATATATATTAAACATGAATATTTTATAAATAGAATCGCTTTTTACGGGTAATTACTTCATTTTTCCTCCTAATCATTATACAGACTTCGTTATTCATTAAGCATTAAGTACATTTACGTTCTGCATTAGCAGCTAAAAACTATCATCATGAATATTTTAATCGTTGAAGACGAAAAGCAATTGCTCGATTCCATTATGACATTTTTAAAGGAATCGGGGATGAATTGCGATAAGGCTGAAAACCTCACGGAGGCAATAGGCAAGGTTGAGAGTAATGACTATGATTGTATTGTTCTGGACATTGGTTTGCCTGATGGAAGCGGACTTAAGGTTATTGAGGAGATGCAACAGAAGGAAAATCAGACCGCAATTGTAATTGTTTCGGCAAAAAATTCGCTCGATGACAGGCTTATCGGACTAAACATCGGCGCGGATGACTATATAACCAAACCCTTTTATATGCCGGAACTGGTCGCACGAATAAAATCGGTGGTGAGGCGTCGTTCATTGCAGGAAAAAAACGAAATCGTATTTAATGAATTAAGAGTGATCCCTGATGAAATGATGATGTATGTAAATGACAAGATGATAAGTCTGACAAAGAAAGAACATGAACTGATGCTTTATCTGATCAATAATCAGAATAAGGTTCTTACCAAAGAATCTATAGCAGAACACTTATGGGGAGATCATGCCGACATAGCAGATTCATTTGATTTTATTTATAGTCATATCAAAAATCTTAGAAAAAAAATAACTGATAACGGCGGCAACGACTACCTCAAATCGGTTTATGGAGTCGGCTACAAATTTGTCGCTGAATGAAGCTCCTTAATATTACCAATCGTTATTACATCATCATAGCATTAGTGCTCTTGCTGGTGAGTAGCGCATTTTTAGTATACAGAGTAATTTATGTAATCGATAATGAAATCTCCGAGCATATGCTTTATGAAAAACTCGAGATTGAAAAACAGATTGCGCTTCAAAACGATTTACAACACCTTCATTTCATAGTCGGAGACCGGTTGGAAATACAACCAATAAGTGGCTATACAAATGTGAACGTTACAATTAAGGATACTTCATTTTATGATTTTAATGAAAAGGGAAAAGTCCCTTACAGGGTTTTAACCTATCAACAGCTGATAAAGGGAAGTCCTTACCGAATTCAGATCGCTCGGAGGCTTACGCAGAATGAACAATTGTTAAGCGGAATTTTCTGGGCGTTATTACTTGTATCACTCGACATTATTATATGTTTTTATTTTCTGAACAGATGGTTCTCAAACAGGGTGTGGAATCCTTTTTACCGGGCGTTGAATGTTCTAAAGAATTTTGATATACAAAGAGGAGGGTCTGTTCAGTTTCAAAAAAGTAAAGTCGATGAGTTTAACACACTGAATGATGAACTTGTAAAGCTGACAGATAAGGTTGCAAGAGATTACAAGAACCTTCGTGAATTCACAGAGAACATGTCGCATGAGACACAAACTCCACTTGCCATAATTCGATCAAAGCTTGAATTGCTTCTTCAGAAAACTAACAACGAAGAACAGATGCAGCAGATATTAAGCACACTTGATTCTGTAAACAGGTTGTCCAAAATGAATAAGGGACTTATCATGCTTACGAGAATTGAAAATGACCAGTATCCCGAAATGGAAGTTTTAAAACTTGGTCCGCTTGTTCGCAAGCATCTTGACGATCTTGAGTTATTTATTTCATCAAGAGAAATCAATGTAGTGTCAAACATCGACGATTCGGTTCAGGTGAAAATGAATAAACATTTGGCCGGAATATTACTTACCAATCTTTTGTCGAATGCGATCAAATATAATGTTAACGGCGGCACACTTTATATTACTTTGAATAAGGATAAACTGACCATATCAAACAGTGGCGACCCGTTAACGATTCCCGGCAAGGAGGTTTTCGAGCGCTTCAAGAAGGGCAATTCACCCGATTCTGTCGGCCTGGGCCTTGCTATCGTTAAGAAAATCATCAATCATGCGGGCTTTACGATTCGATATGAATATGAAAACCATCTTCATACTTTTGATATCGGATTAAGGGCAAATTCCCGTCCGGAGACAGTATAAACGGCTTCGATTTCACGAATTAAATTTATTCCGTCAACCCGTAACCCGCCCTTCGGCTCAGGACAAGTAACCCGAAACCCAACCGTAACCCGAAAACCCCTATCTTTGCAATGCCATGTCCGACAAGCTCAATCACGAATGCGGAATAGCGGTTGTCAGGTTGCTGAAGCCGCTTTCATATTACCAGAAAAAATACAAATCCTCTTTTTACGGTCTGAATAAGCTGTATCTCCTGATGGAGAAGCAGCATAACCGTGGCCAGGATGGAGCCGGAGTTGCCAATATAAAGTTTGATGTTGAACCCGGAACCCGGTATATAAGCCGGTACCGCTCAAATAACAAGCAGGCCATTGCCGACATTTTTAGTAAAATTCAGCAAAAATTTGAGGAAGCCGGGAAAAAGGACCCTTCCAGAATGGATGATCCGGAATGGCTGAAAAAGAATATGCCTTTTTCAGGCGAGTTGTGGTTAGGCCATTTGCGCTATGGAACATATGGCGGAAACAGCATTGAAGCATGCCATCCTTTTTTAAGGCAGAATAACTGGATGACCCGTAATCTGGTCGTTGCCGGTAATTTCAACATGACCAATGTCGATGAATTATTCGATGATCTTATACGTATCGGGCAGCATCCGAAAGAGAAAGCGGATACCGTGACAGTGATGGAAAACATCGGGCATTTTCTCGATGAGGAAAATGAAGAGATGTATAAGAAATTCCGGCAGCTCGGAAATTCTAAACAGGAAATTTCTCCATTAATTGCGGAGCATTTAGATGTTGCCAAAATTTTAAAGCAATCAGCAAAAAACTGGGATGGAGGTTATGCCATAGCCGGTTTGTTTGGCCATGGAGACGCCTTTGTATTAAGAGACCCCGCAGGTATTCGTCCGGCTTATTATTATAAGGACGATGAAGTAGTGATCGTTGCTAGTGAAAGACCACCGATTCAAACCGCATTCAATGTTCCGGTTGAGTCCATCAAAGAAATTAAGCCGGGACATGCCCTCATCATTAAACGAAACGGAAGAGTTACCGAAGAAAAGATCAAGGAACCTACTCTGCGATTGAGTTGTTCTTTCGAACGAATCTATTTCTCGCGCGGAAGTGATATTGATATTTACAAAGAGAGAAAAGAACTTGGACGCATGTTATGTCAGCAGACATTACAGGCTGTGGATTATGATTTACGAAATACCGTTTTTTCTTATATACCGAATACGGCTGAAGTAGCTTTTTACGGAATGATGCATGGTATGGAAGATTACCTGCGCGACGTAAAAAAGAAAAAAATTAAGGCACTCGGTAAGGATTTAAATGATGAAAAGTTACTTGAAATACTTTCTATTCGCCCGCGTGCTGAAAAAATTGCCATCAAGGATGCAAAACTGAGAACATTCATTACGAATGATAGTGATCGTAGTGAAATGGTAGCTCATGTGTATGACATAACTTACGGAACCGTTCGAAAAGGAATAGACAACATGGTTGTGATCGATGATTCAATCGTTCGCGGCACGACACTGAAGAATTCCATTTTACGAATGTTGGACAGATTGGGTCCGAAAAAAATAGTAATCGTAAGCTCAGCCCCACAGATTCGTTACATCGACTGTTATGGCATTGACATGGCAAAGCTCGGCGATCTTGTCGCTTTTCGCGCTGCCATTCAATTGCTTGAAGAAAACAATCTTGAACACATCATAGATGAAGTGTATGAACGCTGCAAAGAACAGGTTGAATCAAATACGGCAGTCGGTGAAATGAAAAATTATGTTCGTATGATTTATCAGCCGTTTAGCGCAGACCAGATCAGCGCCAAGATTGCAGATCTTGTTCGTCCGAAAGAATTCAATTCCGATTTACAGATAATTTTCCAGCGAATAGAAGATCTTCACAGCGCGACTCCAAATCACAGGGGTGACTGGTATTTCAGCGGCAACTATCCGACACCCGGTGGTAATAAAGTTTCCTGCAGGGCATTTATTAATTATGTTGAGGGAATTAATAAGAGGGCGTATTAATAATTAGCAAAAACGGATGAGTGTTTGTTATGAAGCATGATTATTAGCCATATCATTTTTTAGTCGGCAAAAAACAAAACACCTGCATCATTTATCCCATCATTTATTTTTCCTTTAAATGTTTCATCCATAACAATTTTAAACTTGGATTTGAATTTTCGTTGATTTCATATTATTTTTTACCGATGAAAGTATGAAAAATTCCGAAGTTTTGCATACCGGTTATCCTATGATACTATAGATTGAACCGGCAAAGAAATTAGTTGTTAAAAAACAACTATAAATTGTAATGGAATAAGTATTTGATCTGGCAAAATGGGCAGGTATTATATTTTTTTAGACCACCTGAAAATATTCAGGATTTCAATTCGTTACCGATTGATATGCATTAAAATCCGCCTATGCTCCTGAGCAGATTTGCACTGATTATTTTATTTTTTTCAGTTTCCGGTTGCCAGGGGCAGACTAAGGAAAATATACGATCTGAAAATATTCCGGATAAAAATAGAACCCTTGAAACCCCTTTGCTATTTGACTCTTCATTCAGAGCGATACACATTTTTGTTGCACTTTGTGATAATAAATACCAGGGAATAGTGCCTGTCCCTGCTAAAATCGGTAATGGTCAGGATCCGGCAAATAATTTATACTGGGGCTGCGGGTATGGTATTAAAACCTTTTTTAAAAACAGCAGTGAATGGAAACTCGTAAGAGTTCAGAAATTAAATTCCGTAAAACCGGAAAGACTTGTATTCAAACACATGTCGAAAAATTATTATTTAATAGCCGATGCATATGACGGACAATACATTCAGCAATGCACAGAAGAATTTTTAAGAAGTTGTTCGGGAAATTATAAAGACACCATTCAAATAGATAATAAAGTAGTTGGTATTGCCGGTAATTCGAATTTGGTATCTTATATAGGACATGACGGATTAATGGATTTTCAGCTAGAAGAGAGTTTTGTCAACAAAGATCGCAGAAAACGAGATGTAATCATACTGGCCTGCATAAGCAAAAGTTATTTTGCTCAGCATTTACAAAAGGCTAATGTGAATCCATTGGTATGGACTACCGGATTGATGTGCCCGGAGGCATATACGATTCATGATGCCATTTTGGGATATATGAATGACGAATCAAATGAAGAGATAAGAAAAAGGGCTGCTGCGGCATATTCAAAATACCAGAAATGCAGTGAGAAGGCGGCGAGGAATCTGCTTGTGACGGGATGGCGATAAAATAAAAAAGTTTGAATGAAAAATTTTCTCAAAATATTTTTCTGCTTTTCGCCCATTTTGATTTGTTGTGGACAAGTGACGAATCATAATTTAGAAATTGTTCAGACTGTCGATGCGGCAAAAAGCAACAGGATAAATGACGAAGGAACAACGTTGGAAAAGAGGTTCAATACACCTCCGGAATTTACCCGTAATCCGGTTGATAAGCATTCCTTTGCTTATTACCTGCGAAATTTACCTTTGAAACCGGCCGGAACTAAAGTAAGATACTATAACGGTGACATAAAGGAGCAGCCCGTTTATGATGCAGTTGTTGACATGGAGATTAGCGATAAGGATCTGCAGCAATGTGCCGATGCTGTTATGCGACTCAGGGGAGAATATTTGTTCGCCGAAAAAAGGTACGATAAGATTTCGTTTACACTGACAAATGGTTTTAAGGTTGATTACTCCGAATGGATGAAGGGAAACAGAATTGTTGTGAACGGAAATAAGACCACATGGAAAAAATCAGCTGAACCATCGAATACATACAAAGACTTCAGGAATTACATGGAATTTATTTTCATGTATGCAGGTACATTGTCGCTTTCAAGAAGTTTAAAGATCAAAAGCATAAAGGATATTTCAATCGGTGATGTATTTATTTACGGTGGTTCGCCCGGACATGCAGTAATTGTAGTAGATGTGGCAGAAAATAAAACAGGCGAAAAGGTTTTTATGCTGGCTCAAAGTTATATGCCGGCACAGGAGACGCAAATACTTAAGAACATGAATGATGAGAAAATAAGTCCCTGGTATAGTGCGAACCCGCAGGGAACTTTGCAGACACCACAATGGGATTTTGGGGTGGGTCAGTTGAAGATGTGGGTTGAAAATTGAATTTCTGATTACAATACGGGGAGTATTGTTTAAATTGTCTGTCTTGGGATGAATGATGTTTTAAAACCTTCGTATATTCACATTAATTGGCGGGATTAACGAAATGAATTTATTTGGAGATTCGTATAATTATTGTTACCAGTAAGCCTAAAAGACGACAGTGCAACAATGAACAGACGACTAAAAACATAATCGAATTAACACAGACAAACCATTTTGACAGGTGACCAACATACAGACCATATTTCAAACCGACAACTAGTAAGCCGACACTCATTGCCGACCCTTCTGTATTTTTTATTTTCCCCACCACACATTTTTTTTAATTCAATTTTATGCCGACCCGCAAACGGCACATTGGCTTTTGCCCCAACCCATCAAGCCAACGCTTCAGGCAAAAGCCAAAGAGCCGTTTCTTCCAACGCACTGACAGAGCATTCGGACAACAAAACAGATTTTTTACGTATTTTGACCAACTATAATTTTTAGAATATAAAAGTGAAAAACGAAAAACTGACAAGGAAAGAAATCATTGACAACCGCTTAAAACAAGCGGGTTGGAATGTGACTGACCGAACTCAGGTTGTTGAGGAGTTTGACATAAGAGTTGACAAGAATCTTGTTAATGAAGCACCAACACCATATGCAGGACACCAATACAGCGATTATGT
>CAZAON010000414.1:0-9778 GCA_964486655.1 uncultured Flavobacteriales bacterium | reverse complement strand
CAGAAAGGCATATGAGCATTTTAAACACGATTCATCAAAACTAAAGGTCGGTGTGCACATGCATACTTTTCTCGGAGAAAATTCAAAGCAGACGGCTGAGGATTATTATTCATATTATGCTTCACAGATGACACGTATTGGTGGTGAAAGAGGATGGCCCCCTTATCAGAAAGAGCAATATGAAATGGGCAGGACGATGGATGGGCATCTAATCATTGGTGATCTTAACGAAGCAATCGATAAGATCAGTATGCTAAAGGAACTCTTCGGACTCACCCGTTTTTCAGCACACATGGATGTCGGTGGACCCGAGCATGGTAAAATGATGAAGTCGATTGAGATTTTTGCGAGGGTAAAGGAGAAGGTGGCCTGATAAGTTAGATTTAGGTAAGTATTCAAAAGACTAAATTGCAGTATGAACACTCGATTTTTATTCAACCTGATTCTGATCATCTTTCTGGCCAAGAATAGTTTTTCACAGATGCCTTCCTTACCAAACACAGATTCCGTAATAACCTGCTTCCCGGACACAACAGGATATACAAGGATTACGATTGGTCCGGCAGGCCGCGATTATTCCGATCTTCAATTAGCGATTGACGCCGCCTCTCCCGGATCGGTGTTAATCATCGATGCAGGTGAAACTTTTAATGGTGGTTTCGTGTTGCCTTACAAACCGGGAAACGGTTGGATAATATTAATTTCATCCAGAATGGATTTATTACCGCCGGATGAAGTGCGGATTGATCCGTTTGGGGCAACAGGAAATATTACATTTCCTTTTCAGTCAGATGCAATGCCTAAAATTGTTACTGACAATTCATCGGGGATCCCATGTTTTAAAACTGAAGCAAGTGCTCATCATTACCGGCTTGTTGGACTTGATATAACGGCTGATACCGCAGTAATAAACAGTTATGGTCTTATTAATTTTGGTGATGGCAGTTCAGCACAAAATTCATTGTCGCTTGTTCCGCATCATTTTAATATTGACAGATGTTATATACACGGACATTCGAATGCCCAGGTAATGAAGTTTGGAGTGCGACTCGATTGTGAAAACGCTTCCATTATTGATTCATATATTTCTGAATTTCATAGCATAGGTTTTGATGCACAGGCTATCTGCGGAATTAATGGTCCGGGAAAATTTAAGATCATTAATAATTATCTGGAGGCATCGGGAGAAAATATTATGTTTGGCGGAGCGGCGCCTGCGATAGCAGGATTGGTTCCGTCGGATATCGAGATCAGACAGAATTATTTCTTCAAACCTCTAACGTGGAGAGTTGGCGACTCAGCATATGCCGGAAAGCACTGGACAATCAAAAATTTGTTTGAATTAAAAACCGGAATGCGTGTATTACTTGACGGTAATGTTCTTGAAAATTCCTGAGCCGATCTCCCAACCGGTCAAAGCGGATATGCAATCCTTCTTACAATAAGAACAGAAGGTGGCTTGTCTCCTCAGGCTGATGTAAGTGATATTACAATTTCCAATAATATTATCAGGCATTGTGGTGCGGGTATTTCACTTTCAGGTACTGATGGAGGCTTAGGTAACAGGTCAAAACGTATAAATATTAACAATAATTTATTTGATGATATTAATGGTCCCGTATACGGTGACTTAAATGTTGCCGGTCCGAATGACGGAACGTTTCTAAAAATTGGCGAACCAGAGGATGTAATTATTAATCACAACACAATTTTTCAAACCGGAGCAATCACATGGGCTTATGATACTACGAATGGTTTTGTTTTTACGAATAATTTAATCAACAGTTTTATATCATCAGGCGGTTACCAGGGAATATATGGTCCGGGCTTAACACAAGGCAACAATACAATTTCTACCTGTTTCCCTGATATAACTGATTTGAATTTACACTTTAATAAAAATGTTTTCATTGGCGGAGACAGTAGCAAATATTCGAATTATTTAAATGTAAGTCAGAATTATTTTCCTGTATCAACTTCGAATATAAGTTTTATCAATTATGCAAATGGATATATCGACTATCATGATTACGGATTGAGTAATTCGAGCATCTATTATAATAACGGAAGCGATAATAAAGATATCGGTATAAATATAGCACAACTCGATTCAGCAATTAATGCTGTGAGAGAATGTCAATTGCAAACTAATATTCAGAAACCCGAATTAGAGTCCACATTAAATATTTTCCCGAATCCTGCACATGATATTGTTCAAGTTATTCTCAATAGTAATTCAGGCAACTATGTCATTACAGACATGGCAGGTAAAACATGTTTGCATGGTGGGTATACAAATTCATTTGAGGTGAATGTTGAAAAATTATCAAACGGTATTTATATGCTGCTAACGAGTGGAAAGGACGAAAGGAAGAGGGGTTTGATTGTGGTTAGCAAGTAGTAGTTTCATCTTATTTACTTCGACGCTACACGTTTGAATCTTTAAATATTTATTTGTAATTTTGATTGTCTTGATATAAATCTGGTTTATAATAATAACATTTAATTAACTTTTAAATGAAATGGTTTATTCTCATTTTACTATTCAATCCCTTTCAACAATTATTTTCACAATGCAATGATTCAATTGTAATTAATCAAAATACGGATAATAATACTTTCACAAATATCAGATCAAATTCGGTTACGTATTATTACTATCATCTAGATTCAGGAAGTGTAACTACAGTATCTCAGACATTTTCGAATGGATCATGGGCTCCAGCCTCAACAAGCACTTATACTTATAATCGTACAGATTCAATTGTAAATGGAACGGGACAATTGATTGAATTGCTCACGATGGAAGGTACAGGCACCGGATGGAATCCGAAATCAACTCTCAGATATACCTATAATGCATTTGGATCGCGAACAAGTGAAGCGTATTTGCAATGGAATGTTTCAGCGTGGGATAGTTCAGGACTTACATTATGGAATTTTGATGCGCAGAACAGATTGGTTTCATACGAAAATTATGTATTTAATTCGGGAATTCGTAAAAAGGAAAGCAGGAAGGATATTATTTATAATAGCGGTCATGAGGATTCAGTAATCATCTATCATGGAGATACTTCAAATTTATGGAGTAATCAGGAGATGTATGTTTTTTATTACACGGGATTATTGCGCACATCAGCAGAAATATTCCGTGCCGACAGTACAGGAAGTTGGGTGTCTTCGGGGATATTTAATTATTTTTTAAATGCAAGCAGTAAATGGGTGATTGAATATCAGGTTTTGACTCCCGTTTTTATTTCAGCGACAAATCTTTCAGACACGCTTACACAACAATTGGATACATTTGAAAATAGTGTCTATAGCAGAATGTGGCATTATACTGCCATCGATGAAGCATATATGGACCAGTATTATAATGATGTTATTAATTCGAAGTTTGTTAATCTGCAGTATCGTTCTTCAAACATGGTTAGCTGGATTGTTCCGCCTAACTGGGATGTACTTGACCGTACCTACGTAGAAACAAATACGTATGATTCCGTTCCTGCACTTATACACAGAACAGAATGGGGATCCTGTACGAATCCTTGCGGTTCTGTAGCCGACTATGTATATGATGCATACGGAAGAGTATTGCACTATGTATATGATTGGGAAAGCATGGTTAATGAAATTTTCAGGATGGATGACTGGGAGTATCTGGATTCGGCTGCAGTAAGTATTTTGATTCCTTCATGGGAGAATAATTTGGAAGTTTGTCCGGGTGACAGCGTACAGCCTTTCATATTAACGAGTGACGCATGTAATCAGGTGCATTACCAATGGTATCCGTCGAGCGGACTTTCATCCGATACAATTGTTGATCCGTACATTACCGTCAATGTCACGACGACGTATACAGTTGTTGCATACGACAACACAGGATTGTCGGACACTGCATACCTGACTATTTTACCGCAGTATCCGAATTCGCAGATTTCAATTGATTCATTTTATTGCGATGGATCGGCGATGCTTTCGATGAATATCTGGCAGGCAACATACAACTGGTTTCTGAATGATGTTTCGACACAGGTAAATAACCACCGGCAGTTTTACGCGCTAACGCCGGGTAATTATTTTTGCATGGGTACCTATGTGGCCGGCTCGCAAAATCAGTATGTATGTACATTTTCGTCGGATACAGTTACGCTCGCTGCATTATCTGCAGTAATTGCAATTTCGAATGATACCATTTTTAGTTTGAGTCAGGGAGTGACGTACGAATGGTATGCCGACAGTACATTGATTCCGATGGCGACCGATTCGTTTATCATTGCAGGTCAGGAAGGAGATTACTATGCTCTTATCACAGATTCGAATGGCTGTGTTCGCAGTTCGAATATTGTCAATTACACAATAATAAATGTTCCGCACATTTCGCCAAATGTTATTTCAATCAGTATTAATGAATCTTTTCTTTCCATTTCAAATTTGAGTGAAAGAGAATATAGTGTTTCAGTTTATGATGCTACGGGCAGATTGTTTATGAATGAAATTTCCGGTGAGAAGAACAATGTGATGGACCTGAGTTCCTACCATAGCGGTGTTTATTTGGTTGTTGTAGAGCAGGAGGGAAGGATGATGACGAAGAAGGTGGTGTTGCATTGAATTTTAACCCGCCATCCCCACCTCAAACACCTCCACATATTCCTTCATCTTACTAATAATGCGATCTCCGATTTCCTTCGCCTTCAAAATACTCGGCCTTTCACCTAAACATTTCATGACTTCATCGCGCAATGGATCCTGGCCGCTGAAGATATAGGCATCTATCAAAGCCCTGAATTGCTCTTTGTCCAAATGCTCTTCCTCACATAATTTGCCCAATGCCAAAATTTTCTGTTCCTGCCAGTATTTTTCAAATTCATCCTGGATCTTATCCGCATCATGAATAGCAGGCAAATTCTCTTCAATGAATTTTTCAATCAGTTCCCGCTTACTTCGAAGTTTAACCTCGCCACCCAATAAATCTAAAATCGCCTTCTTCTGTTTTTGAGCGTCTGTTTTCTTGTCATCTTTTTGTTTAGCCAGCAACTTTAAAATGTACGGTACATTTATCTGATCACGGTGAAGTAATTCCAATTCAAAATCAACATCATCTAAAATTGATGTCTTCTGCTTTGCATGATCGAACCGAACCTTATCATATAAGTCAAGGTATTTGCTTTTGAAATCTTCAAATTCCTGTTCAGTGATATCCAGATCGTCCCATGAGAAATCTGTAAACGAAGCCAGGACATTCTGCACTCGCAGCAAAGCTCTGAAAGCACGAACAAATTTTAATTCGTCTTCACCCTGTAAATCATCCACACTTTTGTAATCGGGTGCAAGCGCCAACAGATTCTTTAACGCTTCATCGAATTTTTTTGCAATTTCTTCGTAGGGCGGAATGATGATGTCTTCTAAGGCGTCTTTATTCGAGAATAGCGTTATAGCGTCGTCAGTCGATTTTTTCAGATTCCTGAAACATAAAATATTCCCCTGCGATTTTTTTTCGCCAAAAATCCTGTTCGTCCTCGAAAATGACTGCACAAGGCCGTGATATTTGAGATTCTTATCGGCATATAGTGTGTTAACTTTTTTCGCATCGAATCCGGTCAGGAACATATTTACAACAAGCAATAGATCCAGCCGGTCTTTCTCATCATTGAAATCAGCCTTCTCTCTTTCTTTCAGCCGGCGGGAAATATCTTTGAAGTAATTTTCAAATTGCTGACTGTCTTTCGTTGAATAACTTGTATTATATAACTTGTTATAGTCATTAATATATTCTTCCAGTTTGTCGCGGGTATGTGATGTCTTATAGGACTCTGACGGCTCTGCGGCAATATTGGTATATGGAGTGGAAACATCATTCACTTCATTGCCCGACAGGAAATCCTGTGCATCCTCATCATCTTCGTTTGCGCCATACGTAAAGATGGTTGCAATCCGTAGATTATGTTCACCGGCATCTTTCTTTTTCTTGAATATCGTGTAATATTTAATCAGGTTTTCAATGCTGCTTACTGCGAATAATGCAGAGAATTCTTTGTTAAAAGTTTTCTGATCATGATAGGCAAGAATATAATTCGCGATTTTCTCCAAACGTTTTTCGGAGTTAAGAACTTCTGCCTTATCAATTTCCTCAACTTCAATATCGATAAATGTATTGCTCTTCTGCTTGTACTTTCCGATGTATTCGATTCCGAATTTTAGTACATTCTGATCGCGAATGGCATCGGTGATCACATATTTATGCAGGCACTTTACAAACAAATCTTTCGTCGTTCGTTTTCCCAATTCATTCTTATTCGCATTCTCTGCAAAAATCGGTGTCCCGGTAAAACCAAAGAGCTGACTGTTTTTGAAATATTCCGTTATCCGGCTATGAGTAAGTCCGAACTGGCTGCGATGACATTCGTCGAAAATGAAAACGATCTTTTTCTCTTTCAACTGAGTCAGTCTGTTCTCGTAATGACCTTTCGTAATCGCATTGTTAAGCTTTTGGATGGTTGTAAGTACAAGTTTGGTATCGTCGGTCAGCTGATTTACGAGCGAATTGGTATTGTCAGTCACATCAACACTGTCTTTCTTAAAGCTGTTAAATTCCTGCATCGTCTGGTAATCCAGATCTTTCCGGTCGACAACAAATACCACTTTGTGTACTCCCGGCAGATCCATTATGATCTGACTTGCCTTAAACGATGTCAGCGTTTTTCCCGAACCCGTCGTATGCCAGATGTATCCGCTCTCATTACTGCTTGCCACACGATTTATGATTGCCTCGGTTGCATAATACTGGTATGGACGCATCACCATCATTTTTTTGAATGTTTCATTCGTCACTACATAATGCGAGATCATTTTACCGAGATGATCCGGATTCAAAAACGCATTCGTAAATTCGGTAAGCCCGGTAATATTTTTATTGTTTTCATCGGCCCAGTAAAATGTCTGAAGAACCGACTGCAGGCTGTCGTTCGAGAGGTATTTCGTATTCACTCCGTTACTGATTACGAAAATCTGTACGTACTGGAATAAACTGTAATTACTCCAGAACGAATGACGCTGATACCGGTTAATCTGGTTAAAAGCTTCCTTGATTTCCATCCCGCGACGTTTGAGTTCGATCTGCACGAGCGGCAATCCATTTACCAAAAGCGTAACATCGTAACGATTTAGATACGACCCTTCCTGTTTCACCTGCCTGGTTACCTGGTATTTATTTTGTGACCAGTCTTCGTTATTAAAGAAGCGTACATAAATTGATTCGCCGTTTTCTTTCGTTAGCTGAAAACGATCGCGCAATGTTTTCGATTTTTCGAACACACTGCCTTTCGCCAGGTGATTCAAAATCGTATCGAATTCTTTTGAAGTAAATTTTGTTTTATTAAAAAGTTCGAGTTGGGATTTTAGATTGGAAATAAAAGCGTCACCGTCGGTTATTTTCACGAATTCATAACCCAGCTTGTTAAGTTGGGTGATTAAATTGTTCTCTAAAGCCGCTTCCGACTGACTCATATATGGGTTAAAAACAGGTATTTGATTTGAAAAAACGTATTTACCGTAGCAATCTATGAAAAATAGTTATTTCGTGAAAGGGTGCTAAATATGAGAGTATTGACAGCGGTAAAAATAAAACACCCCTCCTAAGCGCGATTGCCTGGCGGGAAGTCGAGAATAGGTTTCATAAATATAAATAAACGCAAAACAAGGTGAAAAATGAACGGAACCGGTGAAAAACGCACGCAAAGTTCGGTGTTTCGTGAAAAATGCACGCTTAAATATAGGAACGGGTGAAAGGACAACAATCGGTTGACGGCAGGATGTATTCGTCTTTATCATGTCACCCTTTCAGGGTTGGTTTTTCTCCAATCGTATCATTCTACAATCATGTCACCCTTTCAGGGTTTCAATAAATTAAAGCAGGGAAATTGACAATGATTATAAACACCAAAAATTGAGAGCCTGTCGCAATGATGTGCAAGAATTTTTTCAACAAATCGAATCAAAATCTAACCCTGAAATGATGACATGTTTGTAGCGTATCATGATTGTAGAACGGAATAATTTATTGAACAATCAACCCTTAAGGGGTGAAATGATTGAAGAACAGAATGATTTATTGAACAATCAACCCTGAAAGGGTGACATGATTGTAGAAAAATAAAATGGATTGAATTCCCAACCCCGAAGGGGTGACATTATAACAATCTGTTGACGGCAATGTGTATCGTCTTTATCATGTCACCCTTTCAGGGTTGGTTTTTCTCTAATCGTATCATTCTACAATTATGTCACCCTTTCAGGGTTCCATTAAATTAAAGCAGGGAAATTAATAATGTTCTTTAGCACCAAAAATTGAAAGCCTGTCGCATTGGTCTGCAAGAAATTTTTCAACAAATCGGATTAACATCCAACCCTGAAGGGGTGCCATGATTGTAACATGTCATGATTGTAGAACGGAATGGTTTATTGAACAATGAACCCTGAAGGGGTGATATTATTGTAGAAAAATAAAATGGATTGAACCCCCAACCCCGAAGGGGTGACAATATAACAACCTGTTGACGGCAATGTGTATCGTCTTTATCATGTCACCCTTTCAGGGTTGGTTTTTCTCTAATCGTATCATTCTACAATCATGTCACCCTTTCAGGGTTTTATTAGGAAAGATCACGGAGCCAATAGTTAATGTTACTAAACCAAATAATTTTAAAGCCTGATTTATGAATCTACGTTAATGCACAGCCCAAATTAAAACAGCATCTAACCCTGAAAGGGTGACAAGATTGTAAGGTGATATGTTAAAGACCTTTGGCTGAAAGGATATTATTATTCAATCCAATTAAATAAATATTTTTCATCGAATTCTATTTCAAATTCTTTTAGAAGTTCAATATATTCTTGTTTAAATGTTTTCTTTTGATGATGCTCTGCCTGATTAAGAATATATTTATACACAGTATCTAATTGCGATCTTGAATATGAAAATGCACCATAACCTTCCTGCCAGGAGAACTTTCCTTTTATGAATTTATTATCATTGATGAAATTTGTAGAATTATTTTTAATTTCACGAACAATGTCGGATATAGCCTTTGACGGCCTTAAACCGAAAAATGCATGAATGTGATCAGGCATGCCATTTACAATGATAGGTTTTTGATCTTTACCTTTTATTATACCGGCAATGTATTTATGTAAGTCGTCCTTCCAGGATTCAGCTATTAAGTTCTGTCTTCCTTGTACTGCAAATACTACCTGAATGTATAATTGAGAAAATGTGCCAGCCATGATTATCTTGTTTTAGAGTGATTTTAATTTTCGTTTTGGTCTTGAATTGAATATAATGAAATGTGCTTTTTCAGGATTCAAACATAATCCCTAAGGACAGGATTCACAACCGCATTAATTATGGTTCTTTTATGCAACAAATCACAACAACGAATTCGTCTTTATCATGTCACCCTTTCAGGGTTCCTTTAAGTTAAAGCAAGGGAATTGATAATGATAATAAACGCCAAAAATTGAGAGCTTGTCGCATTGGTCTGCAAGAATTTTTTCAACAAATCGGATTAACATCCAACCCTGAAAGGGTGCTATGATTGTAACATGTCATGATTGCAGAACGGAATAATTTATTGAACAATGAACCCTGAAGGGGTGATATTATTGTAGAAAAAATAAAATGGATTGAACCCCCAACCCTGAAAGGGTGACATTATAACAACCTGTTGACGGCAATGTGTATCGTCTTTATCATGTCACCCCTTCGGGGTTGGGGTTTTCT